>NZ_RAWC01000034.1:0-57726 GCF_003611685.1 Corallococcus sp. CA049B
TCAAACTCTCCAATTGTATTCTTGGTTTGCTTGAACCGGCGTTCCCCGAGACCCGGCTAAGGAGTCTCGGCTCGCTGATTCGTCGGCACTTCCCTCTCGCTGCGCTTTTCAGCGCTGCTCTTGAGGTAAAGCGCCCTCAAAAAATTGACTGCGGGTTTCCGCAATCCATTACTACTTGGGCTTGCTATTTGGTTTTCAAAGACCGAGCCGCTTGTTTTGCTTCGCGACTTTTGCTACCGTCTACTTCGTTGCCGGTTTGTTTCGCCCGGCGGGTTGCAGCTTCTATTTCAGTTCGCAGTCAGCGTCAACTTCGCTTTTGCGTCCTGCGGGCTGCTTCGAATCTCGTCGGCGCCGTCCAGTGACTTCCGCCGCTTCTTTTCGAAGGGGAGCGGCTTCTACTTCAGCGCCGCGCTCCCTGTCAACCGCTTGCTGTCAGCTTTCCTCACCGCTTTGCGTCCGTCGTGTTGCTTTCCGGACTGTTGCTTCTTCGGTGGGGCGCGGCTTCTATCTCTTCGCCGCGTTCGCTGTCAACTCGCTCGTTGACTGCCCTATTTCCTTGTCGGTGCTGCTCTCTCCTCGAAGTGCCTTCCGCGCCAATGCGCGGGCTTCGAAGCGAGGGGCGCGGCTTGTACCACCACCGCATCCGCGATCAACCATTTTGGTGGCGACCGTTTGCTGCTGTCCGCCCTCTGCGTTCCGACCTGCTGCCTTCGGTCCGGTTCGGGCGGGGCGCGGCTTCTACCTCTTTGCCGCGTTCGGGATCAACAACCTTCGTCGATCCTTTTCTTCCCCCGCGCTGACTTTCCGAGGCCCGGGGGCCGGCGGTTCGTTGCGCGGAGGTCCAGTCTCTAACGCTTCGGTTCGGCGACGTCAAACCCTGATTGATCCGGGCCTGATCATTCGTCCTCAGCCGCCGGGGATATGGGCACGCCGTTCCAAGGTGTGAACCCCCGGCTCCGGCTTTCCCCCTTCCCCGTCACTTCCCTCGGCGTGCCGCCTGCTCCTCATCCGGAGAGGCGCGCCATCGCGTCCCGAGGAGCCCATCAACCAGGGGGAAGGTGATGTTGAAGTTGTGCCGGCCCATCCGGACGGGATCGTGGTGCACCTGGTGGTGACGCCGGAGGAAGGAGATGCCGGGCAGCCGGGCGCTCCAGTGGTTGCCCGGCAGGTGCGTGGTGAAGTGCACCCATTCGTACGCCAGGTAGTAGCCGAGCGCCGTGGCGACGAAGAGCCAGCCCGCGTTGGGGGAAATCAGCAGGAAGCAGAGCGCTCCGAGCGGGGCGGCGATGGCTCCCAGGAAGAAGAGGAGCAGCACCGGCGGGAAGAGCACCATCTTGAAGTCCCGGGGGGACTCGTACGCCATCGCCTCATGGGTGAAGAAGCGGTGGTGCTGGACGGTGTGCCGCTCGAACACCAGGCCCAGGCCCCGGGTGCGGTGGTGCATGGGGCCCCGGTGGCCGAGGAATTCAACCGTGTTCGCGAGCGCGATGACGGCGGGGACCCCGAGCAGCTCCCAGAGGCGGGGGGCCTCCACCTGGCTCAGCGCCAGGGCGATTCCCCCCAGGCAGACGAGGCTGGTGAAGGCGAAGTGGATTTGCCCCCGGTAGCCGGGCCCGATGGCCCGGGCCCGGTACTCCTCACGGAAGGCCTGGACCTTGCGGGGGACAGAGGGCGGTTCCATGCGTCAGGAGCGCTTCGTCCCCTTGCCTTCCGAGGGCTCTTCCTTCCGGCGTGCGAGCGACTTCTGCAGCTTCTTCATGCGGTCCAGGATGAGGGTCCGCTTCAGGCTGGAGAGGTGGTCCACGAAGACGTGGCCGTCCAGGTGGTCGATTTCGTGCTGGAGCACGTGCGCGAGCCGGCCGTCCGCCTCCAGTTCGTGCCACTGGGCCGTCTTGTCCTGGTAGCGGACCTTCACGCGCTCGACGCGGGGGCACTTCTCCCAGACGTCCGGCACGGAGAGGCAGCCCTCCTCCAGCTTCACGCTCCCCTCCTTCGAGAGCATCTGGGGGTTCACGATTTCGAACTGGGTGCCGTCCTCGCGGCCGACGATGGCCACTCGAAGGGGGATTCCCACCTGGTTGGCCGCGATACCGATGCCCTTGGCTTCCGCCATGGCCTCCGACATCTCCTGGAGGAGCGTTTCGAGCGCCGGGCCGAAGTCGGTCACGGGCTGGGTGGGCGAGGTGAGAACCTTGTGGGGCCAGATGACGATGTCGCGAGCCATGCGGCGGACTCTGCCATGCGGCCCCTTCCATTGCTCGGCAGTTCCGCTAGACCGGCGGCATGCACCCGAACGCCCAGCTCATCACCGACTTCTATTCGGCCTTCCAGCGGCGCGACGCCGACGGCATGGCCGCCTGCTACCACCCGGACGTGGAGTTCAACGACGCCGTGTTCCAGGGCCTGCGCTACGCGGGGGCCACCTCCATGTGGCGCATGCTGCTGGAGCGCGGCAAGGACCTGGAGCTCGTCTTCAGCCAGGTCCAGGCCGATGACCGCACCGGCAGCGCCCACTGGGATGCGACCTACACGTTCAGCCAGACGGGACGGAAGGTGCTCAACCGCATCGACGCGACCTTCGAGTTCAAGGACGGGAAGATTGTCCGCCACACCGACCGGTTCCCCTTCTGGACCTGGTCGCGGCAGGCGCTGGGGCCGGTGGGATGGGCGCTCGGGTGGACGCCGCTCCTGCACAACAAGGTGCGTGCCCAGGGCGCCGCGGGCCTGCGCAAGTACATGAAGGAGCGCGGCGTCACCGGAGCCTGAGGGAGCCTGAGGGAGCCTGAGGGGCAGAGACTCACTCCCTCACGTCGAGCGTCTTCAGCGTCACGGGGTCCCTGGGGCTCCGGCGTGAGAGGGTCGCCTCGCAGCGCACCTGGCCCATCCAGTCCGTGTAGCGCAGCGACGCCCTGCCGTCCGCGTGCAGCCACAGCGTCGCGTGACCGTGGTTGCCCCGGTCCTGGCGCACGCCCGTCCATTCCGGGAAGCGCGGCCGGGACTCGAAGAAGCGGACCGGCGCCACCGGGTACTCCGGGGCGTCCCTGCGCTCGAAGGGGAAGCCTCCGTGGCCCAGGCTGGCGCCGAGGAAGGGCAGCCCCGGTGCTCGGTCGTAGAGCGCTCCGGCCTGGGCGCCTCCCCAGCACCAGAGGTCCACCCACTCGCGCTCCACGACCAGCGTGCTCAGGTCCTCCGTCACCAGCGGGGCGAGCCGCGCCGCGTCCGGACCGTAGGGCGCGGCGTGGGTCAGCAGGATGTTCATCGCTCCTCGACGGCGCCCCTCCGACAGGCGTTGCTCCAGCCATTGCAGCAGCGCGGGCTCGCGGTGGCGGCCCGCTTCGAACCACGCGGTGTCCAGGCCGATGAGCTGGAAGCGCTCGGCGGCGAGGCAGAAGTAGCTGCCCTCCTGCGGGTGACGGGAGCTCGCGCCCCGGCGCTCGTCCAGGTAGCGGAAGTAGGCGCCCGCGCCCGAGCGCATCTCCGGCGGCGCGTTCAGCGTCAGCAGCGCTGTCGTCCCGAGCAGCGGCTCCAGCGGCTCCGCCACGTGCGCGTCGAATTCGCCCTGGCGGCCCGAGTAGAAGACGCCGCCCAGGTGCACCGCGCAGTCCAGGCGCTCGCCGCGCATCACCAGCTGCCGGGCGATGTACCGGGAGGAGTATTCGCCCGTGCCGAAGTCCCCGAAGAGCGCCACCTCCACCGGCTGGCCCGGCTCCGGCTCCCTCAGCGGATAGACGAAGCGGCTCTTCGCTCCGAAGTGCCAGCGGAAGGGGGCCTGCCGCGCCGCCGCGCCCTGCTCCAGCCACACGGGGCCGCTGAACAACAGCCAGCCTCGCAGGTCCGATTGCGGCTCGAAGCGCGTGCGCGTGGGGTCGATGGGGATCTCCTCCGTCCTCAGCGGGAAGGTGAAGTCCGCGGGCAGACCTCCCGTCCCCTGACGGGCGTGGCGCTCCACCGCGGCCAGCTGCTCCTGGAGCTGGCCGGGGTCCGTGAAGAGCAGCTCGAGCTCTCGCAGCGCCTCCACGAACGCGCCCACCGTGACCCTCGCGCCCAGGCCACTCTCCGTCCAGCGCAGCACGTCCTCCGGCTCCCGCAGGAAGGCGGACCTGAGCGCCTCCAGCTCCTCCGGGCCGAGGAGGGGCAGGTCCGTGTCCTCCGGCGGCGGTGCTTCCGCCGGCACGGCCCTTCCGCTCGCGGGCGGCCGATAGCCGAGCGATTCGTAGAGCGGATTCCACCTGCTTTCCATGCGTCCCCCTGGTGATGGCGTCGGATGCCCAGGGACGTATTCTCCCAGGCATCCCCGACACTCCTGCTCACCCTGGGGTGCCGCTCAGGGCGTAGAGGCGCCCGTGCCTTCCTTCCGGAAGGTGTAGAGCGTGTAGTACGAGCCGGTGGCGAAGCCGGGCAGCTTGAGCGGGTTGAACACGCTCAGGTTCGTCATCACGCCGCCCACGAAACCCGGCGGCACCTCCACCAGCTTGAGCGCGCCTCCCGCGAGCACCACGCCCGCCTGGGGCTGGTCGTTGCTCACGAGCACGCATTCGCCCTGCGCGGTGAAGGCTCCCACCGGCAGGAGGAAGCGCGCGTGGAACGGGACCTGCGAGCCCGGGGTGAAGGCCCGGTCCGTCAGCCGGAAGCAGGCCGTGGCCGAGCCCACCCTTTCGTAGCCGCCGTCACCGGCGGGCACGTAGAGGCCCGCGCCCAGCTTCACGGTGGGCGTGAAGGGCGCCGCCGCGCACACCGCTTCATCCGGTGGCGTCGCGGCGTCCTCCTGCGAGCGAAAGGCATACACCCACTCGCCGCCGGACTGCAGCCGCACCGTGGCTCCTGCCTGTTCCTGGGACATGTCCAAACCCATCCTTCGTCGAGGACAGCGAGGACTGCGTGGGTCGTGCTCCGGTCACTGCCAGGACAGCGCGTACTCCGTGTCCACCGGGCCCGTCTGCCGGCCCTTCACCTGGACGCCTCGGGCACCGAGCGCCTCGATGACCGCCTGGAGCACGCCTTCGTGGTACGCGGGCGGCATGAAGTCCCGCCTCATGATGAGCTTGCCCGCGCGGTCGCTGGTCCACTCCACGCTGCGCTCGCCGTAGCTCACCGCCGCGCGGTAGCCCGTGGGCAGGTTCGTCACCAGCCGCTTGGGGCTGTCACCCGCGAGCAGCAGCAGCGTCTTGCCCGCCGCCGACGACAGGAAGTCCGTGGTGGCCTGCGTGCCCATCTTGCGCAACATCGCGTCGAAGCCGCCCAGCTGCGGACCCATCAGCTGCGCTCCCGTGAAGGACAGCTTCAGGAAGCCCGCCACCGGGTAGTTGAAGAAGTCCACGAACTTCTTCTCCTGCACCACCGCCAGGCACTTCTCCACCGCGGCATCGCCGCCCAGGATGCGCACCGCGTTCAACGCGCCATTGAAGAACATGCCTCGGGCCGTGTCGTCGGGGGTCGACAGGGCCAGACGCTTCTCCAGGTCCTGGGCAATGGCCGGTTCCAGGACCGCGACTTCCTTGCGCTGCTCACTCATAGAGGGGGGAATCTCCGGGGGGGAGGAGATGAAGACCCGTGCGCACTACAGCCGCACGAGCTGGGCCCCATAATGGACGTTGGCACCGACAGCCGCCACCACCACCAGGTCCCCACTGCCGAGTGCAACACGACCCTGCTCCAGGTCGTCCGCCAGGAGAATCAACATCCCGGCCGCGGACGTGTTGCCAATGCGATCCACGTTGCAGGCCACGGACTCCTTCGGCAGGCCCGCGCGGGCCACGAACGCGTCCATCACCCGCTTGTTGGGCTGGTGGAAGTAGTAGCGCTTCACCTGTTCACGCAGCGTGGGGGTGAGCACCGCGTCCAGGCACTTCTGCATGTACTCCGGGTAGCTGCGCGCGACCTTGAAGCCGTCCACCACGAAGGCCATGTCGGACGGGCGCGTGCGACCCGGCTGGTAGGGCAGCTTCAGCATGCCGCCGCCCCGGCGCGACACGAGCTCCGCGTACGCGTTGCCGGAGAACGAGGAGAGGATGCCCGGACCGTCCTCGTCACCCTCCTCCCTGCGCAGCACCACCGCGCCCGCGCCGTCCCCGAAGACATACATGGACAGGTAGGCGTTGAGCGCCTTGGGGCGGCCCGGCGTGGGCGGCAGCTCGTCCGTGTAGACCTCCCGGTTGAGCAGCGGCGAGGTGAACGCCGAGGCCACCACCGCCACCGTGCGGAAGCGGCCGCCTTCCATCATCTTGCGCACCAGGTCCAGCACGTAGGGCGTGCCGCCGCAGCCGTCGTCCACCACCAGCGCGAAGGCGTCCTCGCGCAGGCCCAGCCGCTCGTGCAGGGCCATGGCGTCGTGGTTGAAGTGCGGCGCGTCCGGGGTGCACGTCACCACGAAGAGCGCGTCCAGCTCCTTCGCCTCCACGCCGCCGCGGGAGAGGGCCTGGCGCAGCGACACCTCGCACATGTCCGTGTTCGTCGCCGGGTAGAAGCGCCCCAGCACGTCGTCCGGCGGAGGGATGGCGCGGCCCGTCTCGTCGTCGAAGTCCCAGAGGAAGCGGCGCTCCTTGATGCCAATCTTTTCTTCGATGCGGGCGGCCGACCAGCCGGGGATCGCCTTCGCGATCCGCTCGTTGGAGATGGTCCGTGCTGGGACGAACGAACCCGCGCCCACCACACACACCCGTTCGGTCATTTCCATGGCCTCGCGATTTCACAGCCTTGCCGGACGGGATGGATTCCCTGGCATGCGTGCATAGAGCACGTTCCAGGCCACTTCCTAAGCCCTTGGAAAGACGGAGTTCCTGTTTCTGGACGAGTCACTCGTGAAGTACAGGCCAGGACAGAACCGCCCTGGAGGCCTGTGAAATCCGCAGGATGCGGAATACTTCAGAAGTGAAGGCATCGACGTGGAATGAATCACACGCGATGTGTCAATTCACCGATAGTGGACACCGGGATTACTCACGGTGTCTGCCATTGGGCCGCGGATGTCAATCGCCCGCGAGCCTTGCAGGGGTCGCTCCACTTCTATTGCGAGCAGAGGGACCCTTTGGATCTTCCCGCGGCCACTTTTCATGGCCGCAGGAGGTGTCCGAGGCGGACCTCAGAAGGGGATGTTGTCGTCGTCGCCGGGGGGCGGGATGTCGCCGTCGTCCGGCGGGTTGCCGTAGCCGTAGCCACCGCCACGGCCTCCTCCGCCACCGCGCGCGGGGGGCTCGCCACCGCCGCCGCCCTCACCGCGCTGCCGGGCGATCTCCGTCTCGATGGCGGTCAGGAGCTGGCGCTCCTTGTCGTGCCAGCGCGACTTGCTGGGGTCCGCCAGGGAGCGGCGCGCGCCGTTGGCGTAGAACTCCAGGTCCTGGAGGCTGGCGCCGTAGACGGGGGCGCCCTTGCTGCGGCCGTAGTTGGGCAGGAGCGTGCCGTCGCCACCGCCGCCACCGGACGGGGCGCCCGAGGACGCGGGGCGGCGATACGCCGGGGCCGACGCCGCGACGGGCGTGGCGCTCATGGACAGCTCGCCCAGCTGCAGCGTGAAGCCTTCGCCGTTCCTGTACGCCGTGCCCACCCGAACCTGCTCCACCGAACCGTCGGGACGGCGGACCGCGACGGTGACTGGATATTGCTCGCTCATGGGGCCGGGATTCACACCGCCACGGCCCGCATGTCAATGGAAGGAAGCAACCCGTGTCGGGGTTGAGGCACGCACGGCGGGCCGCTCGGGGCGACCCGTCACGCGGGGAGGCGCACGGGCGACGTCCTCCGTCAGGTCAGCGACACCATGCCGCCGCTGGAGCCCTTCTTGCGCAGCCACGCCTTGGGCTTGGGCGGCGCCGCGGGCGCGACCGGCTTCGCCGCTTCCTTCAGCGCCTGGCTGCCCGCGCGCCCCCGCGGCAGCGTGACGTCCGGGACCGACTGCGACTTCGCGCCATCCACCCACGCGTCCGGGCGGCGGCCCGTGCGGATGAGCAGGCGCAGCTTCTGGTAGTGCGCCGAGCAGTAGCCCTTGGAGCGGCTCTGGCGCTTGCAACCGATGACGGCGCAGGCCTCGTTGCCTTCCGCGGCGGCGGCCTTCGGCGGACGGCCCGGAGACTTCGCGGCGGGCGCCTTCACGGGCGCGGCCTTCGCAACCGGCGTCTTCGCGGCGGGCGTCTTCGCGGCAGGCGTCTTCGCGGCGGGCGTCTTCGCGGCCTTCGCGGCGGGCGCGGCCTTCGCGGCGGCCTTCGGCGGACGGCCCGGACGGCGGCGAGCGACCGGCTCCGGCGCCAGCGTGGGCGTCCGCACGCCCGCCACGGCTCCCAGGCGGCTGGACAGCGGCGCCAGGCGGTCGGTCACCGCGCGCAGTGCATCCAACGCATCCAGCCCCTTGGCCATACGGGCCACGGCCTTCTGAACGGGAGCCAGTTGCAGTTGCAACTCGCGGCGGACCATGTCGCGAAGTTCGGTTTCAAGGGAAAGTGGGGCCATGTGGGGCAGGATATACACCCAACCGCCTGGGGAGGGATGGAAACATTCCCCAGGATGTTAAAGGAACCATCCATGACTCCGGTTCCCACTCCTGTTCGCTTCCGCGGCACCGACTCCTACCTCACGAGCGAGGGCCTGCAGGCGGCCGTCAATTGCGCCCTCACGCTCCAGCGTCCCCTGCTGGTCAAGGGCGAGCCCGGCACGGGCAAGACGCTGCTGGCGGAAGCGATTGCCCAGGGACTGGGATTGAAGCTGCTCACCTGGCACGTGAAGAGCACCACGCGCGCGCAGGACGGCTTGTATGTCTACGACACCGTGCAGCGGCTGTATGACTCGCGCTTCGGGGACGGGGACGTGCGAGACATCCGGCGATACATCCGCATGGGGCCCCTGGGCGAGGCGTTCGCTGCTCCGGAGCGCGTGGTGCTGCTCATCGACGAAGTGGACAAGGCGGACCTGGAGTTCCCCAACGACCTGCTCCACGAGCTGGACCGGATGCGCTTCCGCATCTCCGAGACCAACGACGAGGTGGTGGCGAAGCACCGCCCCGTGGTGCTCATCACCAGCAACAACGAGAAGGAATTGCCTGACGCGTTCCTGCGCCGGTGCGTGTTCCACTTCATCGACTTCCCGGAGCGCGAGCTCATGCAGCGCATCGTGGACGTGCACCACCCGGGGCTGGACTCCGCGCTGGCGGACCAGGCGCTCAAGGTCTTCTACGAGCTGCGCGCGATGACGCGCCTGCGCAAGCGGCCGTCCACCAGCGAGCTCATCGACTGGATTTCGGTGCTCAAGGCCAACGGCGTCGTGGAGTTGAAGCTGGAGGAGCAGCTGCCGTTCCTGGGCGCGCTGCTCAAGAAGGAGCAGGACCTGGTGGCGGTGGCGGAAGCCTTCGGCCGCGGCCGGCGGACGCGCGCGTAAAGGGCACGGGGCCACGCCATGTTCCTGCCGTTCTTCTACGAGCTGCGAAAGCGCGGGGTGAAGGTGGGCGCGCAGGAGGCGCTCGCCCTGGCCGGGGCGCTGAAGGCCGGGCTGCATGACAGCAGCCTGGATGGGTTCTACCACGTGGCTCGCGCGCTCCTGGTGCACTCGGAGACGCAGCTGGATGCCTTTGACCAGGCGTTCCTCTCTCACTTCCAGGGCGTCGCTTCCGACGCGCTGAAGCTCACCGAGGAGCTGTTGTCCTGGCTGGAGGAGGCGAAGGAGCGCACCGACCTGAGCCCGGAGGAGCTGGCGCTCCTGGAGCAGTGGGATCCAGAGGAGCTGCGGCGGCAGCTGGAGCAGCGGCTGAAGGAGCAGACCGAGCGCCACGACGGCGGCACGCGCTGGGTGGGCACGGGCGGCGCGTCTGCCTTTGGCAACAACGGCGCGGCCCGGCAGGGCGTGCGCATTGGCGGCACGGGCGGACGTCAGGGCCAGGCGCTGTGGCAGGCCGGGGCTCGCAAGTACGCGGGCTACCGCGACGACCTGGTGCTGGACACCCGGCAGCTGGCGGTGGCGCTGCGCAAGCTGCGGGCCTTCGCGCGCGAGGGCGTGGCGGAGGAGCTGGACGTGGACGAGAGCATCGCCGCCACCGCGAAGAACGCGGGTGAGCTGGAGGTGGTGACACGTCCGCCGCGCCGCCCCAACACGCGCGTGGTGCTGTGCATGGACGTGGGCGGCTCCATGGACCCGTACGCGCACCTGGTGAGCCGGCTGTTTAGCGTCGCCAGCCAGGCCACGCACTTCAAGGAGCTGCGCACCTACTACTTCCACAACTGCGTCTACGGGAAGCTGTACGCCACGCCGCAGCTGACGGGCGGCATCACCGTGCCGGAGCTCACCGCGCAGGTGGGGAGGCATCACAAGCTGGTGATGGTGGGCGATGCGTCCATGGCCCCGTATGAGCTGGGCATCCGCACGGATGCCAATGGCCAGTACCGCCAGGAGGGGCTGGAAGGGCTCACGTGGCTGATGCAACTGGCGCAGCACTTCGAGCGCAACGTGTGGCTCAACCCGGAGCCTCGCGGGTCGTGGCGCTCGGGCAGCATCGCGGTCATCGCCAATGTGTTCCCCATGTTCTCCCTCACCGTGGAGGGACTGGGTGAGGCGGTGAACCACCTCACCCGGGGGAAGACGCCCCGGGGCGCGATGGCGCGGCGTTGATTCCTGGAATGGACGTGCGCCCGTCGACGGATGGGCGTGTTTCGTGCGGCGCGGCGGACCCAGTTACGGCATGGTGCGCCCGCGACGCAGGCTCAGCGCGGGAGGCCGCATGACGACCGAGAAGATCGATACCCAGGCAATCAACACCATCCGCACGCTGTCCATGGACGCGGTGGAGAAGGCCCACTCCGGCCACCCGGGCGCGCCCATGGCGCTGGCTCCCGTGGCCTACCAGCTGTGGCAGCAGGAGCTGAGATACGACCCGGCCACGCCGAACTGGCCGGACCGCGACCGCTTCATCCTGTCCAATGGCCACGCGTCCATGCTGCTCTACAGCCTGCTGCACCTGGCCGGCGTGAAGCGCGTGAAGGACGCCAAGGTCACCGACGTCCCGGCCGTGTCCCTGGACGACATCCGCAACTTCCGCCAGCTGGACTCCGCCACGCCGGGCCACCCGGAGTACCACTGGACCACCGGCGTGGAGACCACCACCGGCCCCCTGGGCGCGGGCGTCTCCAACAGCGTGGGCATGGCCATCGCCAGCAAGTGGCTGGGCGCCCACTTCAACAAGCCCGGCTTCGACCTGTTCACCCATGACGTCTACGCCCTGTGCGGCGACGGCGACATGATGGAGGGCGTGGCGTCCGAGGCCGCTTCGCTCGCGGGCCACCTGAAGCTGCCCAACCTGTGCTGGATCTACGACAGCAACCACATCTCCATCGACGGCAGCACCGACCTGGCCTTCACCGAGGACGTGGGCCGCCGCTTCGAGGGCTACGGCTGGCGCGTGCTCAAGGTCACCGACGCCAACGACCTGGACGCGCTGTCCAAGGCCTACAAGTCCTTCAAGGACGAGCGCGGCAAGCCCACGCTCATCATCGTCAACTCGTTCATCGGCTTCGGCTCGCCCAAGAAGCAGGGCTCCGCCAGCGCTCACGGCGAGCCCCTGGGCGCCGATGAAATCAAGGCCACCAAGAAGGCCTACGGCTGGCCCGAGGACGCGCAGTTCCTGGTGCCCGACGGCGTGCGCGAGCGCTTCCAGGAGCGCATGGGCGCTCGCGGCAAGGCGCTGCATGACGCGTGGGAGAAGTCCCTGGCGGACTACCGCAAGCAGCACCCGGAGCTGGCTCGCGAGCTGGACGCGCTGCTCAAGCGCGAGCTGCCCGAGGGCTGGGACAAGGAGCTGCCGGTGTTCCCCGTGGACGCGAAGGGCATGGCCACCCGTGAGTCCGGCGGCAAGGTGCTCAACGCGCTGGCGAAGAACTACCCGTGGCTCGTGGGCGGCTCCGCGGACCTGAACCCGTCCACGAAGACGTACATCTCCTCGTCCACGTCCTTGAAGCCGGGCGAGTACTCGGGGCGCAACATCCACTTCGGTGTGCGCGAGCACGCGATGGGCTCCGTGGTCAACGGCCTCAACCTGAGCCACGTGCGCGGCTACGGCGCCACGTTCCTCATCTTCAGTGACTACGAGCGCCCCGCCATGCGCCTGTCGTCCCTGATGGAGATTCCGTCCATCCACATCTTCACGCACGACTCCATTGGCCTGGGCGAGGACGGCCCCACGCACCAGCCGGTGGAGCAGCTGATGTCCCTGCGCGCGGTGCCGGGCAACATCGTGCTGCGCCCCGGCGACGCCAACGAGGTGACCGAGGCGTGGCGCTACATCGCGCAGCAGCAGCACCACCCGGTGGTGCTCGTGCTGTCGCGCCAGCCGGTGCCCACGCTGGACCGCACGAAGTTCGCCCCCGCGTCCGGCGTGGCCAAGGGCGCGTACACGCTGCTGGAGGCGGAGGGCGGCACGCCGGACGTCATCCTCATCGGCACCGGCACGGAGGTGGCGCTGGTGGTGGAGGCCGCGGAGAAGCTCAAGGCGGAGGGCGTGAAGGCGCGCGTGGTGAGCATGCCTTCGTGGGAGCTGTTCGAGCAGCAGCCCCAGGACTACCAGGACAGCGTGCTGCCCCCGGGCGTGAAGGCTCGCGTCTCCGTGGAGAAGGGCGCGGCGTTCGGCTGGGAGCGCTGGGTGGGCAACACGGGCAGCGTCATCGGCATGCGCAGCTTCGGCGCGTCCGCCCCCATCAAGGCGCTGCAGCAGAAGTTCGGCTTCACCGTGGAGAACGTGGTGAAGGAAGCGCACGCCACCATCGCCAAGGCGAAGAAGCACTGACGCGCCTGTAGAAAAAAGAAGGGCCCCGGACCCTCCCCCGAAGGTCCGGGACCCTTCTGACTTCCAATCCCCCCTGCTTCACATCAGGCCGCGTAGAACACGGGGCGCGTGGGGCGCGGGTTGCTGATGAACTTCATCTCGTTGATCATCTTCTTGAAGTCCTTCTGGTCGATGCCCGTGGAGCCCTGGGCCTGCGAGCGGGTGGCGTACTTCTCGTAGGTGTCGACCACCTTCTTCGCCTCGGGCGTGAGGCGGTCGTAGTTCTGGCG
Organism: Corallococcus sp. CA049B; assembly: GCF_003611685.1. Classification (NCBI taxonomy): domain Bacteria; kingdom Pseudomonadati; phylum Myxococcota; class Myxococcia; order Myxococcales; family Myxococcaceae; genus Corallococcus; species Corallococcus sp. CA049B. The sequence continues at coordinate 13,021 of NZ_RAWC01000034.1, forward strand.
GGCCCACTTCATCGTGTCGGTGAACTCGGTGCCGGCCGCCTGGCCGTCCAGGTCGCCCGCGCCCTTCTCGATGGCGGCGGTCAGGTCGTTGCCGGAGATCTTCCCCTTCTTGGCGTCCAGGCCCTCCAGCGCGTTGCGCATGGAGCTGTCGTGGAAGGTCTTGAAGCCCTCCATCTTCTTGAACATGGCGTCCGCCTCCTTCTGGGTCATGCCCTCCGGGCCGGCCTTCTTCGCGGCCTGCTGGTAGGTCTTCAGGACCTCCTTGGCCTCGGGCGTGAGGCGGCTCTCGTTCTTGGCGGCCCACTTCTCGAACTCCTTCAGCTCGGAGGTGGAGGAGTGGCCGTCCGTGTCGGAGATGCCGTCCTTGATGGCCTTGGTGAGGTCCTCGCCGGAGATGGGGCCGCTCTGCTTGTCGAGCGCCTCCGTGGCCTTGCGGGCGCTCACGTCACCGGCGCCCACCTGGCGCAGCTCCTTGTTCATGGCGGCGGTCTCCGCGTCGGTGAGGCCGGAGCGGCCCTGGGCCTGCGCCGCCTTCGTGTGCTTGCGGTAGACGTCCAGGACCTCCTTGGCCTCCGGGGACAGGCGGCCCTCGTTCTTGGCGGCCCACTTCTCGAACTCCTTCAGCTCCGCGCCGCCGGCCTGGCCGTCGTGGTCCGCGGTGCCGTTCTTGATGGCGCGGGCCATGTCCTGCCCGGACACCGTGCCGCCGTGGGTCTTGCTGTCCAGGTGGGCGAGCGCCTTCTTCGCGCTGGCGTCACCCACGTCGCGCATCTCCGAGAGCATCTTCTTGAAGTCGCCCTGGGGGATGCCGGACTCGCCGCGCGACTGGGAGAGCGCCGCGTACTTGCTGTAGAGGTCCATCACCTGGCGGGCTTCCGGGGTGAGGCGCTCGCGGTTGTTGGCGGCCCAGTCCGCGACGGCGCGGTACTCACCGGAGGCGGCCTGGCCGTCCAGGTCCCCGACCGCGGCCTCGATGCTGTCCGCGAACTGCTCCGCGCTGATGGAGCCGGAGGTCTGGTTCAGCTTGTTCATCTCCACCATGGCGCCCAGGTCCTTGGGCTGCCAGTTGTCACGCGAGGGGGTGCCCCAGCAGCCGTGGCCCTGCGTGGAGAAGCGGTCGCCGATGTGCTGCTGGGACTTCAGGTCCTGGAGCTGCGCCTTCATCCCCGCCATCTGCGCCTTCATGTTGTTGAGGGTGGCCTTCATCTCCGCCGCCTGCTTCGCCGGGGACGAGGTGCCGCGCAGGACCGCGAGCTGCTTGTCGTTGACGGTCGCCTTGTTGAGGGTGGCGGTGACGGTGGACTTGATGGTGGTCATTTTTGATCTCCGGGTGGAGCGGCTTCCTTTGCGGAAGCGGTCATGCCGGGACCTATTGCGCGCGTCGTGCCAGCCCCCCGGGCCAGCACACCCTGAAGGATTCCATGGGGTTACGCGGCGATGACGCGAGAGCCGGGGTGGTGACAACAGTCACCACCGGTGATGACAGTCATCATCCCCCCCGCCCCCGGGGTGGTGACGAAAGGCATCACTTCCTAGACGCCGCCGCGCAGCTCCGTCTCGGGCCAGAGGGCTCCGTCCCTGGGGGTGAGCAGGAAGGTCAGCTTCCCCTGGTGGAAGCCGCGCACCGGGCCCGGGGGCTCCGGATAGCCCGGGGGCAGGCGCCAATCTGGAGGCTGGAGCGGCGTGGCGGCGATGGACTGGCCCTGGCGCAGGGCTCCCACGTCCTGGTCCGTGAGCGCTCGTGAGTGCGTCCAGGGGAGCAGGTCGCGGCCGTGCCGTTCGATGCGCGCGCCGGGGCCGGGGTCCTTCCACGGGCCGATGGCCGTGCGCTTCAGCGCGGAGAGGTGCGCGCCGCAGCCGAGCGCGCGCCCCAGGTCCCGGGCCAGCGAGCGGACGTAGTAGCCGCCACGGCAGGTGAGCTCCAACGTGCTGGCCTTGGGCAGGTCGTGCGACAGCCAGCGCGCGGTGTGCAGGTACACGCGCGAGGGAGGCAGGTCCACGGCCTCGCCCCGGTGGGCCTTGCGGTAGGCGGGCTCTCCGCCGAGCTTCTTCGCGCTGGTGGCGGGGGGCACCTGCTCCGTCCAGCCGAGGAACGGGCGCAGCGCTGCTTCGAGGCGCTCGGGGGTGAGCGCGGTCGCGTCTCCCTGGTGCACGGGGCGGCCGTGCAGGTCTCCGGTGTCCATCTCCGTGCCCCACTCCACGCGGGCCTCGTAGACCTTGGGCGCCGCGTGCAGGTGTTCGAAGAGGTGCGTGGCCGGGCCCACCAGCATCAGCAGCAGCCCTTCCGCGAACGGATCCAACGTGCCGCCGTGGACCAGCGCCGTGCGGCGGCCGGGCCTCGTTGCCTGAGCCTCCTCCTGGAAGGCTCGGACGGTGGCGAAGCTGGTGGCGCCCACGGGCTTGTGCGTGAGGTAGAGGCCGGGGGTCATTCGTCGCTTCCGTTCCGCTTCACCGTCGTCGCGCCCTGCTGCTTCTCCAGGTGCACGGGCGAGGTGCCGGTCTTGTCCGCGATGACTCGCGCCAGGGCCTCCGCGTGCGTCGTCACCCAGACCTGGCTGTATTCGGACGCGCGCACGATGAGCCGGCCCAGGGGCTCCAGCAGGTCCGGGTGCAGGCTGGTCTCCGGTTCGTTCAGCGCGAGGAACGGCGGCGGCCTGGGACTGAGCAGCGCCGCCAGCAGGCACAGGTAGCGCAGCGTCCCGTCCGACAACTCCGGCGCGGCCATGGGCCTCGACAGGCCGGGCATGTGCAGGAAGAGGCTGAAGCGGCCGTTCTCCGCTCGAATCTCCAGCCGTGCTCCGGGGAAGGCGTCGTCGATGCCCTGCTCCAGGGCGCGGTCATCGCCAATCTCCCAGAGGGTCTGGAGCGCCGCCGCCAGGTCGCGCCCGTCCGACGCGAGCACCGGCGTGCGCACGCCCACCTGCGGGTGCCGGGGCGGCGCGTCCGGGTCCGTGCGGAAGTGGTGGTAGAAGCGCCACGCGCTCAGCGTGCGCTGGACCTCTCCCAGCCTGGGGAAGCGGTGCGGTTCGGCGAGCTGATCCATCACCGACTCCCCGCTCCAGAGCTCCGTGGGGAACGTGATGCGCTTGCCGTCCGCGTCGCGGATGAAGGCCGTGCGGTCCTTGCGCTCCATCAACACCAGACGCCGGCCTCCGGCGTTCGCCCAGAGGTGCTCCTCCTTCACCTCCGGATCCAGGGTGAACATCGTCTGGGGTGGCGACGTGGGCACCACGCCGCACTGCAATTCGTAGGTGAGGTCGTCCAGGTCCACCGTCACACGCATGCGCGCCGGCTTCTTGGGGTCACGGGGGCCGGCCCACATCACGCTCGAGGTGCCGCCCTCGTCCGCCAGCGTTCGCGCGAGCCTGCCCTCCGCCGCCGCCGCGAGCAGGTACAGCGCGCGGTACAGGTTCGTCTTGCCGCTGCCGTTGGGGCCCACCACCACGGTCACCGGCCCCAGCTCCAGGTGGAGCTGACGCACGGAGCGATAGCCTGCGATGTCCAGACGTGTGAGGGCCATGACGTGCGCGCGAGCCTATCCGGCCTCCTACCGAGGCGGCCCTACCTTCGTCCGGCCACTGCCCACCTCCCGGCACAGCGCCCAGCCGTTACGGCACCCGCAGGTCCGCTTCCAGGTCCCCGGTCACGAGGACGCCACCTGTCCGCCGTGACGTGACAGCGCGTGAGCGACGATGAACTCCCAGTCCGGGGGGCTCCGCGCTTCGGGGATGGAGATGGGCTCGAAGGCCTGCCGCGTCAGCGCGGCCTCCAGCGCCTCCGCCATGCTGTCGCGCTAGACTTCCCGCGGCTTCGCGTCGGCCGTGGACCGCGAAGCCCGCGCAGGAGCCTTCATCCCATGACGTCTTCCCTTCGCATTCTGGGCACGGGCCTGTTCGCCTGCGCCCTGTCCCTGTCCGGCTGTAGCGACTCCAACCCTCCCGGACCGGGACCGTCGGAGCCGAAGCCCCCCGTCGAGCTCACCGACTACATCGACGTGGTCCCCAACGAGCCCTGCATGGACGCGAGCTACGCGAAGCCGAGCGCGAACTGCTCCGACCCGGCCAGCTTCAACCTGACCGGCTGTGACTTGAAGGCGGTGGGCGCCCTGGAGCCCTCCGGCGTCTACCAGGCCATCTTCCGCTACAACGCCACGAGCACGTTCGGCACGGGCTTCCGCCTGGATACCACCCCCAGCTTCCTGGGCGACCCCCTGGTGCGCAACGAGGTGGGCCCCCAGGGGTTCTTCATCACCGGGGAGATCATGAACTCCCAGCTCCGGTTGCAGCGGTACGCGCTCGCGGGCTGCCGCGTGCCGGCGCCCGGCCACCTCACCGGCTGCTTCGTGCGCTGCACCGACGGCGTGCCGGACTACTCCGGCACCTTCCACGCCCAGCGGATGAACCTGAACCAGGAAGAGGACACCGGCGCCAGGGACATGCGCCTCGTCTCCGAGTCCGCCATCCCGGAGGGAGACCCCGTGGACGTCTACGTCACCAAGGGCCACGCCTACGTGGTGTCCCTGCCGCGAGGCACGACGGAGGACGGAGGCCTGAACGTCTTCAACGTGGCGGACCCGGCCCACCCCACGCTCGTCACCCGCGTGAGCCTGCCCAACGACAACTACTGGAACGGCGTCTGGGCCAAGGGCGACGCGCTCTACGTCGCCAGCGCCAACTCCGGCGTCGTCGTCTTCGACATCACCGACCCGGCGAATCCCCAGTACGTGCGCGCGCTGCCCGGCGGCGCCATCAACGTGCACACCGTGTTCGTGGACGGCGACCGGCTGTACGCCATGTCCCCGTCTCCCAACGGGGAGACGCTGCTGTTCGACGTGGCCTCGCCGCTGGAGCCCCAGCTGCTCGGCCGCATCTCCGTGCCGCGAGAGGCGGGCGTCAGCTACCCGCACGACGCGTTCGCCTACCAGGACCGGCTCTACGTCAACCACACGCGCACCGGTTACGTCGTCGTGGACGTCACCCGCCCGGACGTGACGCCCGTGCTGGGCACGTATGCCTTCGACGGCCAGTACAGCCACGCGAGCGCGGTGGGCACCCTCAACGGGCGCACCATCGCCTTCGAGGGCGGCGAGCGCTTCGGCGCGCACCTGCGCGTGCTGGACGTCACCGACCCGGCGAAGATCCGCCTCATCGGCGAGGTGAAGAAGCGCCCGCAGACGTCCATCCACAACATGGTGCTGGTGGGCACGCGGCTCTACGTGGCCTGGTACCACGAGGGCGTGCGCGTCTTCGACGTGGCCGAGCCCGAGCGCCCGAAGGAGATCGCGGCCTTCGACTCCTTCCAGGAGGCGCACCCGCGCAGCACCGACAGCCTCTACCAGGGGGCCATCGGCATGCGCGTGCCCGGCGACGGGCACGTGTACGTCGTGGACCTGTCGCGCGGGCTGCTGGTGCTGGCGGAGCCGTGACGCGCGGGCGTCACTCCGCTTCGATGCGGTTGCGGCCGTTCTCCTTCGCCCGGTAGAGCCGGGCGTCCGCGACGCGCAGCAGCTCGTCCAGGGTGGTGCCGTCACCCGGCGCCACCGCGAGCCCCGCGCTGAAGGTGACGTGGAAGGTCTCGCCCCCGTCGCCCTCGAAGGTCATCGCGGACAGCTCCTCCGCCGTGCGGGAGAGGATCTCCTTCGCGCTCTCCGGCGTCTCGCCCAGCAGCGCGACGACGAACTCCTCGCCGCCCCAGCGGGCGCGCAGGTCCTCGCGGCGGAAGCGCGCGCCCAGGAGCCGCCCCAGCCGCATCAGCACGCGGTCCCCCGCGAGGTGGCCGTGCTGGTCGTTCACCTTCTTGAAGTGGTCCACGTCCAGGAAGCACAGCGCCAGCGGCTTGTCGCTCCGGCGCGCCTCCGACAGGCGCGTGCCCACCGCCTCCACGAAGGGACGGCGCAGCATCAGGCCGGTGAGCGCGTCGCGCTCCGTGCGCTCGCGCGACAGCCGCGCCCGCTCCAGCCGCGCGTGCACGCGGGCGCGCAGCTCCTCCTTCAGCACGGGCTTGGCCAGGTAGTCATCCGCGCCGGCCTGGAACGCGGCCAGCCGGAACTCCAGCCCCACCTGCGCGGTGATGAGCAGGATGGGCAGCTCCTGCCACTCCGGCGTCAGGCGCAGGATGCGGCACAAATCAAACCCGCTGGGCCCGGGCATCTGCACGTCCAGGAGCAGCAGGTCCGGGCGGTGCTGCGCGAGCGCGTCCAAGAGGCCGTAGGCGTTCTCCAGCCCCACCACCTCCACCGCGTCGCTCACCAGCGCCTGGGAGAGGGCGCGCACCGCCTCCGGGTCGTCATCCACCACCATCACCTTCGCGCGCTCCAGCCGGCGCGTGGCCACCAGCCGCTCCGCCGCGGTGGCGAAGTCCTGCTGGGTGAAGGGCCGGGGCAGGAACAGCGACGCGCCCGCGTGCGCCGCGTGCACGCGCTCCTGGAGGCCGCTGCCCGTGCTGGAGAAGGCCAGCGGCAGGGACTGGTGGCCCTCCATCGCGCGCAGCGCGCTCGCGGTGGCGAGCCCCGCCTCACCCATGTGCAGGAGCGCCCCGTCCACCCACTGCTTCTCCACTGCGGCGCAGGCCTCCTGGGGCGTGGCGGCCGTCACCACGCGCACCCCTTCGCGCTCGCCCATCCGGCGCGCGTCCGCGAGCACGGCCGCGTCCTCGTCCACCACGAGCAGCGTGCCCATGGCGGCGACCACCGCCTCTTCGGGCTCCAGCTCCGGGGTGAGGACCGGCAGCGACACGCGGTCCTCCAGCGCGCGGAAGCCCGCGTCCACCCGGGCCCAGTCCAGCGTGCCCCCGGTCTTCACCGGACGGAGCACGTCCTCCAGCGCGCCCGCCGTGATGCTCACGTCGCGGAAGCCGTAGCTGCCCGCGGTGCCGTGCAGCTTGTGCACGACGCTGTAGGCCTCCTCCATGGCCGCCGCGTCGCCGTGGCGCCCCTTGCCGAGCAGGGCCTGGAGCGTGGCCAGCCGCTCCGGCAGCTTCGCGCCGTAGTCCGCGCTCAAGAGGGCCAGGCTGGCCGCGAAGTCATCCACGGGCTCCGCGTCCTCCGCCTCGTCCTGGGCCTCCGGAGGCGGGGGCGGCGGCTGTGCCACCGCGAAGAGCTGCTCCAGCCACACCGCCAGCTCCTCCGGCCGGTAGGGCTTGTGCACCACGCGCGCCACGCCCAGCTGGCGCGTGAGCAGCTCATGGCTCTTCAGGTCCTTCCAGAAGGCGGACGCGAAGAGCACCGGCAGGTCCGGCTTCGTCTTGCGCAGCTCGCGGATGAAGTCCGCGCCCGTCATGCCCGGCAGCAGGCCGTCCACGATGGCGGCGTCCACCGGCTTGGATTGGAGCACCTCGCGCGCCTCGGCGGCGGTGCGGGCGGGGGTCACCTGGTAGCCCTTGTCCCGCAGGAAGGTGCAGACCAGGGCCTGGAGGTCTCGGTCGTCCTCCAGGAAGAGGAGCGTCTTGGCGCTACGCGCGGTGCTCATGGCATCGCCTTTCGGGGCCCGGCCGCGGCGTCGCGGCGGGCCAGCAGTCCGTTGAGCAGCTCCCGCACGGAGGCCACCAGCTCTTCTTCGGAAGCGCGGGCCTTCGTCAGGTGCCGGGTGATGCCCAGGGTGAGCTGGCGCTGGTCGGTGCGCGACAGCTCGCGGCCGGTGAAGACGATGAGCGGCGTGGCGCGGCCCTTGCCCTGGCGCAGGATGTCCACGACCTCGAAGCCGTCCAGCCGCGGCAGCCCCACGTCCAGCACGATGAGGTCCGGGGGCGTGTCGCGCGCGAGCGCCACCGCGCTCTCTCCGTCCGCCGCTTCGATGCACAGCGCGCCCAGCCGTTCGAACTGCGCGCACAGCACCCGGCGCGTGGTGGCGTCGTCGTCCACCACCAGCACGCGCGCCTGGCCCGGCTGGCGCATGGCGTAACGCAGTGTCTTGAGCAACCGGGTTTCATCCACGGGCGTGGGCAGCCAGTCCACCAGCAGCGCCGTGCCCGCGTCCTTCGCTCCCTGCTGCGAGCGCCCGGCCAGGGCCAGCACGGGCAGTTCGCGCGTGCGCGGCTGCTCCCGCAGGCGGTGCACCCAGTCCAGCACGGTGCCGTCCGGCATCTGCGTGTCCACCAGCAGCGCGTCCGGCAGCGCGTGCTCCACCGCCTGCATGGCCTCCGTGAGCGTGGCGGCGCGCACCACCCGGTAGCCCTCGTGCGACAGCAGGCCGCGCAGGAGCGCGGACAGCTCCGTGTCCGCGGTGACGATGAGCACGTTGTGGCGCGACTCGTCCCGGGGCAGCGGCGCGACGGACGGGGCGCGCAGGGCCTCCAGGGTGAAGTGGAAGGTGGCGCCCTGGCCCGGGGGACTCGACACGTCGATGCGTCCGCCGTGCTGCTCCACGATGGCCTGCGAGATGGCCAGCCCCAGGCCGGTGCCGCCCTTGGAGCGGGTGTCGGACGCGTCCAGCTGCTGGAAGCGGCCGAAGAGGCGGGGGAGCTTCTCCTCCGGGATGCCGGAGCCCTGGTCCGTGACGCTGAAGCGCACCCGGCCGTCCGCCGTGAAGCCGGCCGCCACCACCACGGACGCGCCCTGGGGCGAGAACTTGATGGCGTTGGAGACCAGGTTGGTGAGCACCTGGATGAGCCGGTCGCGGTCGCCCTTCACCTGCGGCGCGCCCTCCACGTCCGAGCGCAGGGTGACGTGCGCCGTCTCCGCCATGCCCTGCACGCCCGCGAGCGTGGACTCCACCAGGTCCTGCGCCGCCTGCGGCTGGAGCTTCAGCTCCAGCATCCCGGACTCCATCTTCTCCAGGTCCAGGATGTCGTTGATGAGGCGGATGAGCCGTTCGGTGTTGGTGCGCGCGATGCGCACCATGTCCAGCGCCTGCGAGGGCAGCTCCCCCACGATGCCGTTCTCCAGGAGGCCCAGCGAGCCGCGGATGGAGGTGAGCGGCGTGCGCAGCTCGTGGCTCACGGTGGAGATGAACTCGTTCTTCATCCGCTCCACGGCCTTGCGCTCCGTGAGGTCGCGCACGAAGACGGTGGTGCGCGGCGGGCCGTCCGCGTGCACGCGCGCGAAGGTGAGCTCCGCGGGGAACACGTCGCCGTCCGCGCGCAGGCACGGTGATTCCAGGCGCGCCGCGCCGCTCTCCTGGAGGAGCGCGGCGTGGACGGCCTCCCGCTGCGAGGCAGGCAGCGACGCGGGCAGCGCCAGCGACAGGAAGTCCGCGCCCACCGCCCGCGCGGACGGCAGGCGGAAGTGGGACGCCGCCGCGGGGTTGAACTCCGCGACGCGGCCGGACTCGTCCAGCACCACGATGCCGTCCGGCGACGCCTCCAGGATGGCCGCCTTGCGCGCGTCGCTGGCCCGCGCCTCCGCGCTCGCGGCGGACAGGGCCTGGGTGCGCTCCGCCACGCGCGCCTCCAGCCCCCGGTTGAGCTCGCCCAGCGCCGCGGACGCCCGCGCCAGCCGCACCAGCACGACGAGCACGTAGACCACCAGCAGCAGGCACACGCCGAAGAGGACGATGCGCGTGCGCTCCGCGCGGGCCTGGGACTGCTCCTGGAGCTGGAGGTACGTGGTGATGAGGCGCTCGGCCTCGCCGGTGGCGCCGTGGTCCAGCAGCGCCTGGAAGGACGCGTCCGTGGCGCGCTGGAGCGCCATCAGCTCCCGCGTGCGGGCCTCCAGGGTGTCCAGCGAGGCGATGGCGGGGGCGGCCAGCGGCTGCTGCTCACGCGCCCGGGCCAGCCGCGCCAGCGAGGCCTCCACGCGGGCCCCCGACGCCTCTCCCGGAGCGCGCGAGGCGAGCAGCACGTCCACGTCCATCCCCTCCACGTGCGCGCGCGGCGCGCCCTGGGGCAGCGCGGCGGCGGTGGCGGCGATGACGCCGGGGAAGGCCTCCCGCAGGGCGGCGAGCTGCTGGTCCTTCCCGCGGGCCTCCGCCAGGATTGCGCGCGAGCCCTCCAGCACGCGCAGGTACGTGTCCAGGGAGGCGTTGAGCGAGCGCATGCCCTCCGCCGGGAGGAAGCCGGGCGCCGAGCGCAGCTGACGGGCGCGGGCGGCGAGCGCGTCGAAGTCCCGGTCGGAGGAGCCGTGCAGCTGCGCCATGCCCACGCGCTGGCGCAGCACGTCCTGTTCCAGCTCCGACGTGGCCACGCGCAGCTGCCGCAGCTGGGTGCGGTAGTGGTCGTGGTCGGCGGTGGAGCCCGGGCGGCCCAGGATGAACAGGGCACACAGCAGCACCAGGGCGCCAGCGGCCAGCGCGGCGGAGCGTTTGGACAGGCGGGGTTCCATCAGGGCACCAGGCGGCGGATTTCCTGCGGCAGGGTCATGGGGTCGAACGGCTTGCCGATGACGCCCACCGCGCCCAGCTCCAGGTAGCGCGCCACCTCCTGCTTCTGGACCTTGGCGGTCATGAAGATGATGGGCGTGTTCGCGGTGGCGGGCTGGGCGCGCAGCCGGCCGAACGTGGTGGGCCCGTCCATGCCGGGCATCATCACGTCCAGGAGGATGAGGTCGGGGCCCTCCTGGCCCGCCTTCTCCAGGGCCTCCGCGCCGGAGGACGCGAGCACCGTCTTCCATCCCCCCACCCGGCTCAGGCTCAGCTGCCCGATGGTGCGGATGTCATCCTCATCGTCCACGAGCAGGACCTTCTCGATTTTCGCCATGGGAGGGAGTGCTCCAGGAAGAGGGGTTTGGATCGCGGTACGGAAGGCAGGCGGAAGTGGATGTCCGTCAGGCGGCTTCGGGCTCGGATTCGCACTCCGGCAGGTCGAAGGAGAAGCGGGTGCCGTCCGTGGGAGAGGTGGTGAAGCGCAGGGCGCCGCCCATGCGGGCCACCAGCCCGTGGGCGATGGAGAGCCCCAGGCCGGTGCCGGGGCGCTTGCGGGTGTCGGACGCGTCCGCCTGGGCGAACTTCTGGAAGACGCGGGCCTGGAAGGCCTCCGGGATGCCGGGGCCGCGGTCCTGCACGCCCACGCGCAGGGCGCCGGCCTCGCGGGTGAGGGACAGGGTGACGCGCTCGCCCTGGGGGGAGAACTTGATGGCGTTGGAGAGCAGGTTCGCCAGCACCTGGATGAAGCGGTCCTCGTCCACGCGCGCGTGGGCGTGGGGGAGGTCCACCGCGGCCTCCAGGCGCACGCCGTATTCGTCCGCGTAGCCCTGGTGGGCCTGGAGGGCCAGGGCGAGCAGCGGGACGACGTTCGTGGGAGCCAGGTGCAGGTCCAGCCGGCCGGACTCCATCTTTTCCAGGTCCAGGATGTCGTTGATGAGGCGCAGCAGCCGTTCGCTGTTCTTGTGGGCAATGCCCACCATCCGCGCCACCTCGGGTTCCAGGGAACCGACGATGCCGCCGCACAGCAGGCCCAGCGAGCCGCGGATGGAGGTGAGCGGCGTGCGCAGCTCATGGCTCACGGTGGAGATGAACTCGTTCTTCATCCGCTCCACGCGCTGGCGCTCCTCCTCCAGCAGGCGGGCCTGGGTGACGTCGCGGGCGACGGCGTAGAGCAGCCCCTCCTCCGGGTCCGGCACGGCGTTCCACTGGAGCCAGCGCCAGGTGCCGTCGCGGCAGCGGGCGCGGTGCTCGAACTGGAGGACGGGGAGCCCCTCCCGGGCGCGGGCCAGGTGCGCCGCGGTGGCGGCGCGGTCCTCCTCCAGGGCCAGGTCCACCAGGGACGTGCTGTAGAGCTCCGCGTCGGAGAAGCCCAGCGTGCGGCCCCAGGCGCGGGACAGGCGCAGGAAGGTGCCGTCCATGGCGGCGATGCAGAGCATGTCCACGGAGACTTCGAAGAAGCGCTCCTGCTGCTCCAGCGCCGTGCGGGCCTCGCGCGCGTCCAGGGCGTTGATCTCCCCTTCCGCCCAGGCGGCCATGTCCGCGAGCGCGGCGCGGTCCGCGTCCGGGAAGTCCCGGGGCCTCGAGTCGATGAGGCACAGCGTGCCCACGCGGCTGCCGTCCGCGGCGCGCAGGGGGTGGCCCGCGTAGAAGCGGACGAAGGGGGCGCCCAGCACGAGCGGGTTGTCGTGGAAGCGCGGATCCCCCAGCGCGTCCGGCACGACGAAGGTGGCGGGCGAGAGGATGGCGTGGGCACAGAAGGACTGCTCGCGCGGCGTCTCCGTGGCGTCCAGGCCGTGGCGGGCCTTGAACCACTGGCGGTTCTCATCCACCAGTGAGACGAGCGCGATGGGCACGCGGAACAGATGCGACGCGGTGCGCACGATGCGGTCGAAGCGCTCGTGGGCGGGCGTGTCCAGCAGACACAGCGCGCGCAGCGCCTGGAGGCGCCGCGGCTCATCCGCGGGCGTCGGGGGAGGAAGCATGGCGTACCTCCCGTGCTACCCCACTTGTCTGCCATTGGGGAGGGGGCCCCACCCGGTGGCCCGGCCCCGGGTCAGGAGGACAGGCAGGCGGACATCCCGTTGCAGCCCGGGAGGATTTGTCTGCCCATGGCGCCCTGCTAACCGGCGCGTCGCTTGCGGGCGGCCCGCGGCTTCTTCCGGGGCGCGGGAGTGGGCGAGGACCCGGGCGCCGGTTTTGGGGGCATGACGGACACCACCGTGCGCACCACGCGGGCCACGGCCTTGAGCTGGCGGGGCTCCAGGTCGCGCAGCGTGCGCACCAGCCGGCGCAGCTCCAGCGAGTCCTCCTGGGCTGGCGAGGCCCGGGGCGGAACCGGGGAGGTGCCGGACCCCACACCCAGGAGCGCGTCCGCGGACACGGACAGCACGTCGCACAGCCGCCGCAGGGTTTGAGCCCGGGGGAGCATGCGGCCGCGCTCCATGCGGCTGTAGACCTCCATGGCGATGCCCACGCGCTCCGCCACGTCCGCCTGCGTGAGTCCCAAGCGCAGCCGCGCGTCTCGGGCGGCGGCTCCAAACACCGTGTTCAGCTTTTCATTCACCGGGGCGGGCACGCGCAAAACCTTGCACCTCTCCTCCGGGGCGCAAGTTTTCGAGGGCCTGGCGCTCAGCGTTCACGCAGCGCGAGCGCGCCCTGGATGATGAGCCCCATGGCCTTCAACCCCTCTTCATCCAGGGGCCGCAGGGCGCGCACCAGCCGGCGCAGGGAGGGCGGATCCTCCTCGCGGTCCGCCAGGGCCAGCGTGAGCGCCTCGTCCGGGGGCGAGGGCCCGTCCAACCCCAGCAGCGTGTCCGCGCGGATGCGCAACACCATGCACATGCGGCGCAAGGTGGTTGAGCTGGGCAGCACCCGCCCGCGCTCCATGCGGCTGTAGACCTCCATGGCGATGCCCACCTGGCTGGCGACGTCGCCCTGGGTCAGGCCCTGCCGCTCGCGGGCCTGTCGCGCCGCGGTGCCCACCGTGATGGCCAGCTCCTCGTTCATTGCCGCTCACCACCCCTGGCCGGACCGTGTCTCCCATGAAGTCAGGTGTCCGGCATCCTACCTGACACGGCACCAACACTACCCCAAGGGGCGTCCGCCATGCTATGGACCCTGGAGGTTCCATTGCTCCTTTCGCGAATGCATCCTCTCAGCCACGTCCTCCCTCTGGGGTTCAACCCTCCACGTCCCGAAGCATCCGGGCTTCCCTTCCGCGCAGGAGGCGCCACGCCATGAGCCTGGAGGGAGGACATCCGCTGCTGCTCCAGCCCCAGGAGGTGGTGGGCAGCTTCCGGCTGTTGAAGCGCCTGGCCACGGGGGGCTACGGCACCGTGTTCCTGGCGGAGACGGGGGGCTTCCACGTGGCGCTGAAGTTCGCGCTCCAGGGGCCGCAGGACTCCGAGGAGGGTTCGCAGGTGGACGCGCGCACGCTCAAGGAGGTGAGCGTGCTGCACCGCATGACCCATCCCAACGTGGTGGCGCTGCGCGGCTACCACCGCTGGCCGAACCCGCGCACGGGCTACCTGTTCCTGGTCATGGACTACGTGGAGGGTCCCACGCTGTCCGACTGGGCGGTGGAGGCGAAGCCCACGGCGCGGCAGGTGGCGCGGCTGTTCGCGGAGCTGGCGCTGACGCTGGACTTCATCCACCGCGCGGGCGTGCGCCACCGCGACATCAAGGGCAGCAACATCATCGTGCGCGCGTCGGACGCGAGGCCGGTGCTGGTGGACTTCGGCTCCAGCGACCACGCCTGCGCGCCGGCCATCACGGACGGGCGGCCGCCGCCGGGCACGCCCAGCTACCGCAGCCCGGAGCTCCTGCGCTACTGGCTGAACCACCCCATGGGCATGTCCCGCTACGTGTACCAGCCCACGGACGACCTCTATTCGCTGGGGCTCACGCTCTTCCAGGTGCTCACCGGGGACTTCCCCTATCCGCCGGACCTGCCGGCCGCGGCGCTCCTGGGCGGAATCCAGGGCATCAAGGGCCGGTCCGCGCGCTCGATCAACGCGCGCGTGCCCCGCGCCCTCAATGACATCTGTGAGCGGCTGCTGCGCCTGGAGGCCAGCCAGCGCTACCAGATGGGCGCGGACCTCTACGCCGACCTGAGCGCGGCGCTGGAGCGGGCTCCGGACAGCTGGGACACGCCGCTGTTCAACACGCCGCCGCCCCACGAGGCCGTCACGGAGGAGTCCGACGCGTACTTCGACGGCAACGAAGAGGCGCGCGAGCTGCGCCGCTGGGCCCGCGCCTACGAGCGGCGCATCCCTGGCGCAGCGCCCCACTCCAGCGCGTCCACGCCGCCCGTGCCGCCTCCGCCCGGCCCGTCGCTGGGGCTGGCCGCGCCCCTGCCCCCGCCCATGCCCTGGTGGGTGGCCCGGCGGCTGGCGTGGCGGCGGCGGTGGGAGCGGTGGCTCCGGCGTCTGGGGTTGCGCCGGGACGGATGAACCTCCAGGGTCCACCGCCATCCACACGACCCTGGAGATTTTCCCCACGACAGGGTTTGTGCTACCTGCGGGGTTGAGCGATTTCCGCTCCACCTGAGAGGTTGGAAGGCAGGACATGAAGACGCCCGATACGACGACGGAGGAGAACCCCGGCATGCCCAGCCGGCCGCGCGTGCTGTTCACGGTGGGAGGCACGGCCTTCGAGTTCGTGCGCAAGCTGGAGGTGCGCTCCACCGGGGAGCTGCTGATGCTGGCGCGGCGGCGCTACCGGGGCGGGATGGGCGGCCCGGTGGTCATCAAGCGGCTGCGCAACCCGTCCGGCTTCGTGGAGCGGCGGCGGCTGGTGGAGGAGGTGGAGCTGACGTTCCGGCTCAACCACCCGGGCATCGCGAAGGTCTACCACCTGAAGGCGTACCGGGGCGTTCCGCACGTGGTGATGGAGTACGTGGAGGGCCGGTCGCTGGACACGGTGCTCAACCTGGTGGCCATGCGGCGCAAGCCCATGTCCCCGGCCTTCGGGGCGTGGGTGGTCTCCGAGGTGGCGGAGGCGCTGCACCACGCGCACACGCTGCGGGATGAGTGGAACCGGCCGCTGGGCATCGTGCACCGGGACGTGAGCCCCCGGAACCTGCGCCTGGGCGTGCACGGCGAGGTGAAGCTCACGAACTTCACCGCCGCGTTCTCCACGCTGCCGGGGCGGGAGATCACCAGCCGTCCGCTGGTGAAGGGAGACGTGGCGTACGCCTCACCGGAGGCGCTGCGGCGCGAGCCCGTGGACGCGAGGAGCGACCTGTTCTCGCTGGGGCTGGTGCTGCTGGAGGTGCTGACGGGGACGCACCCGCTGGCGCAGGGGGACGCGGCGCCTCCGCCCCCGCCGGACCTGCCGCCGGTGCAGGCGCAGGGGCCCACGTGGATGCCCCTGACGGAGGTGGCGGCGCGGATGGCGCTGGTGGGGCCCGGGGAGGTGGAGCGCATGGCGCGCGAGGTGCCGGAGGGGCTGCGCGCGGTGGTGGCGCGGGCGCTGCGCCAGTCCCCGGCGGACCGCTTCGGCACGGCGGCGGAGCTGGCGGCGGCCCTGAGGGAGTGGCTGCGCGACCATGCGCCCGCGTACGGGCGGCAGGCCGCGGCGGAGGAGGTGGCGGAGGCGGCCCGCGAGGCCACGGGCCGGCGCAACCAGGCGGAGCTGCTGGAGGGCGGGCTGCACCCGGAGGAGCTGACCGCCGAGGAGGCCGCGATGACGTCCGAGGCCGCCGGGCCCGCGAGCCAGGAGGGCCCGCCGCCGTTCCTCCAGGGCGACGACGTGACGCCGGACCTGAATGACGAGCCCCTGCCCCAGGACCTGGTCGAGGACCTGGACGAGCTGGCCAGCCCTGACGAGGAGGCACCGGGAGACGACCTCGAGGACGACGACGACGGCCACCAGCCCGTGTGAGCGCGCGTCCGCACCGGGTCCCTGGGACTCCGGTCACCCGAGTCCCCCGGGACCAGCGGGGCCCTGCAAGACGGCCATGACTGTCTTTTCCGGATTTCGCGCGAACCGTAAAGCGTTGCAGTGTTTCACGAAGCTTCCGTGAGTTGCTTGAATCCTCTCACTCATCAACCCGGTGCGTCACCCGGCCGGCCCGTTCCTCCAGGGGGTGTTCCGAGGGGGATGACAAATCCTGTCACCGCGCGGGTCCGCCGCGACTGACACGCGTTCCACCCGCCAGTCAGCGCAAACCCAGACATTGACAGACTTTCACAGGAACCAATAAAAGGCGTGACAGCATTTTCACCCGCTGGCACTGTGATTTGCGTTTCCAGCTGTAGCCCAGACATACGCCGAGGGCCGGGAGGTCCCCCCGGGTCGGCGTAGGCCTGTCCATTCCCTCCGTTTTCCATGCCGTCCCCCGGCCGTGCTCGCTCCGAGCGCGGCACGGGAAGCGTGTCTCCGGGCTCCGTCCCGGGCACGTGAGGCCGGCGTGTGCCCGCTGTGAGTCATTGGCCTGTTTCCTGTCTGTCTTCCCAAGGAGTGTCGAGTGAAGCGAACGTCCCCCCGTTGGTTCCGGTCGCGCGGCATGTTGGGCGCGCTCTTGCTGTCGCTGTCTTCGCCGTGGCTCGCCGCGTGTAGTTCGGGCACCGAGGCGCCGGGGCCCTCCGCGCCCGCCGAGCAGACCCAGTCCCAGGTCACCGTCTCCATCGGTGCGCAGGACCTGTACGCCCAGGCCGTGAAGGGCCGCGTCTCCGCGCAGGCCTTCAGCTACTCCGACGTCGCCAGCATCCGCGTCGACGTCTCCGAGCAGGGCGCCGACGGCCTGGTCATCTTCAAGAACTTCGACCTCTTCACCTCCGCCGGGGCGTGGACCGGCAAGCTGCCCTTCCTCCCCAAGGGCAAGGCCCTCACCTTCTTCGCTCGCGCGCTCGACGCCTCCGGGAACCTCCTCTTCTCCGGCACGCTCGACGCCACGCTGAACCTCGACTTCGAGACCGTCACCGTCCCGTTGGCCCCGGCCAACAACAACGCGGTCATCTCCCTCCCTCGCATCCGGAAGATCAGCATCCCCAGTGCCTTCGCCTCCTCCCAGTCGGGCAACATCACCTTCGCGGTGGAAGCAACGAATGGCGAAGCGCTGCGCTACGCCATCACCTCGTCCGTCGCGGGCAGCGGAAGCTTCTCCCCGCTCAACGGCGCCATCACGCTGCAGAACACCGCGGGCGCCTTCGTCTCCCAGTACACGCCCCCCACGGTGTCTTCCGAGACGGTCTTCACCCACACCGTCACGGTGACCAACCCGGCTGGGCACTCCATCAGCACCACGTTCACCACGAAGGTGAAGCCCCCGGAGACCTCCAGCGGCGTCATCGACACGTCCGTCGCCGTCCTCTTCAACCCCGTCATCAACGGCCTCAACGGCCTGCGGGTGCGCGACACCCAGAACGTCATCTTCACCGCGGACGTGAGCGACGACGGCGCCCAGGAGGCGCTCACCTACGCCTGGAGCTTCACGCCCGCCACGGGCACCACCTTCGACCCCGCGCCGGCCTTCACGGGGGACACCAACCCCTCCACGCTCCAGAACTACACCACCACCGTGCAGGGTGACCTGAAGCTCGCCGTGACGGACGGCAACAACGGCACCACCACGCTCACCTACAAGCTCACCCCGGATCAGTTCCCGGACAACCCTGTCGCCGAAGGGCCGCTGGATGGCATCAACAGCATCCGCAACGGCACCGCCCACACGTGTGCCTTGCTGAATGACGGCTCGGTGCGGTGCTGGGGCTACGGGGCCTACGGTCAGCTGGGCTACGAGAACACCCAGAACATCGGTGACAACGAACTGCCGTACACGGCCGGCGCGGTGAAGCTCCTCGGCAAGGCCACGAAGCTCGCGGCGGGTGGCAACCACTCCTGCGTGGTGCTGGACACGGGCCTGGTGCGGTGCTGGGGCCAGAACAACTTCGGACAGCTCGGCTACAACAGCACGCAGAACCTGGGCGACGGCGAGCCGGTGGCCAGCTTCGGCTACGTCAACCTGGGCGGTCCGGCCACGCGCATCGCGGTGGGCGCGGAGCACTCGTGCGCGGTGATGGCCACGGGCAAGGTGCGCTGCTGGGGCCGCAACCAGTACGGCCAGCTGGGCTACGGGAACACGAACAACATTGGTGATGACGAGCAGCCCTGGAGCGCGGGCGACGTGAACCTGGGCAACGTCACCGCCACGGATGTCGTCGCGGGCGGCAACCACACCTGCGCGCTGCTCTCCAACGACAAGATGCTCTGCTGGGGCTTCAACAACTACGGTCAGCTCGGCCAGATCCACTTCAACGACATCGGCGACAACGAGCTGCCCAACAGCCAGACCCCCTTCGAGCCGGCCGGACCGGTCTCACAAATCTCCGCCGGTGGGACCCACACCTGCGCCCTGCTGAAGACGGGGACCGTGCGGTGCTGGGGCCTCAACTCCTCAGGGCAGCTGGGCACGGGGCAGGCCCTCAACTACTCCCTGCTCAGGGACTCCGGGAGCATCGACCTGGGCACCAGCGCATTGCAGATCTCCACCGGCTCCAACCACACCTGCGCCCTGCTCTCCACCGGCAGCGTGCGGTGCTGGGGCGCCAATGCCTCCGGCCAGCTGGGCTACGGCAACACCGCGCTCCGGTCCACGCCGGGCCCGGCCGTGGACCTGGATGGCGCCACCGCGTACCAGGTGACGGCCTCCTCCGGAGCCCACACCTGCGCGCTGCTCTCCACGGGCAAGGCGCGGTGCTGGGGCCAGGGCAACTTCGGTCAGCTCGGCTACGGCAACACCAACAACATCGGTGACAACGAGCAGCCGAGCGCCGCGGGCGACATCCAGCTCCTGCCCCCCGCGCCGTAGTCGCTGACGTCCTCGCGGGCGCTCGCAGGACCGGGGCGCCCGCTTCTTTTTCCGTCCGCAATCCCTTCCGCCTTCAGGAGTGTTCCGTGCAGAGGTCATCCCCCCGTTGGTTCCGGTCGCGCGGCATGTTGGGCGCGCTCTTGCTGTCGCTGTCTTCGCCGTGGCTCGCCGCGTGTAGCGCTGGTTCGGGTACGCCGGAGCCGTCCTCGCCCGCCGACCAGACCCAGTCCCAGGTCACCGTCTCCATCGGTGCGCAGGACCTGTACGCCCAGGCCGTGAAGGGCCGCGTCTCCGCCCAGGCCTTCTCCTACTCCGACGTCGCCAGCATCCGCGTCGACGTCTCCGAGCAGGGCGCGGGCGGCCTGGTCATCTTCAAGAACTTCGACCTCTTCACCTCCGCCGGAGCGTGGACCGGCAAGCTGCCCTTCCTCCCCAAGGGCAAGGCCCTCACCTTCTTCGCTCGCGCGCTCGATGCCTCCGGGAACCTCCTGTTCTCCGGCTCGCTCGACGCGACGCTGAACCTCGACTTCGAGACCGTCACCGTCCCGCTGGCCCCGGCCAACAACAACGCGGTCATCTCCCTGCCGCGCATCCGGAAGATCAGCATCCCCAGTGCCTTCGCCTCCTCCCAGTCGGGCAACATCACCTTCGCGGTGGAGGCCACGAATGGCGAGGCGCTGCGCTATGCCATCACCTCCGCCGTCGCGGGCAGCGGCAGCTTCTCGCCTCTCAATGGCTCCATCACGCTTCAGAACACCGCGGGCGCCTTCGTCTCCCAGTACACGCCGCCTACCGTCTCCACTGAGACGGTCTTCAGCCACACCGTGACGGTGACCAACCCCGCCGGCCACTCCATCAGCACCACGTTCACCACCAAGGTGAAGCCTCCAGAGACCTCCAGCGGCGTCATCGACACCTCCGTCGCCGTCCTCTTCAACCCCGTCATCAACGGCCTCAACGGCCTGCGGGTGCGCGACACGCAGAACGTCATCTTCACCGCCGACGTGAGTGACGACGGGGCGCAGGAGGCGCTCACCTACGCCTGGAGCTTCACTCCCGCCACGGGCACCACGTTCGACCCCGTGCCCGCGTTCACCGGGGACACCAACCCGTCCACGCTCCAGAACTACACCACCGCCGTACAGGGTGACCTGAAGCTCGCTGTCACGGATGGCAACAACGGCACCACCACGCTCACCTACAAGCTCACCCCGGACCAGTTCCCGGACAACCCCGTGGCCGAAGGGCCGCTGGATGGCATCAACAGCATCCGCACGGGCTGGGACCATGCGTGCGCGCTGCTGAATGACGGCTCCGTGCGGTGCTGGGGCTACGGGGTCTATGGCCAGCTGGGCTACGAGAACACCCAGAACATCGGTGACAACGAGCTGCCGCACACGGCTGGCGCGGTGAAGATCCTCGGCAAGGGGACGAAGCTCGCGGCGGGTGGCAACCACTCCTGCGTGGTGCTGGATACAGGCCTGGTGCGGTGCTGGGGCCAGAACACCTACGGACAGCTCGGCTACAACAACAAGGACAACCTGGGTGACGGCGAGCCCGTGGCCAGCTTCGGCTACGTCAACCTGGGCGGCCCGGCCACCCGCATCACGGTAGGCGCGGAGCACTCGTGCGCGGTGATGGCCACGGGCAAGGTGCGCTGCTGGGGCCGCAACCAGTACGGCCAGCTGGGCTACGGCCACACCAACAGCATCGGCGATGACGAGCAGCCCTGGAGCGCGGGCGACGTGGACCTGGGCAACGTCACCGCCACGGATGTCGTCGCGGGCGACAACCACACCTGCGCGCTGCTCTCCAACGACAAGATGCTCTGCTGGGGCCGCAACGGCCTGGGACAGCTCGGGTACTCACACATCAACCCCGTTGGTGACAACGAGCTGCCCAGCAGCCAGGCCGCGTTCGAGCCCAAGGGGCCTGTCGCCCAGATCTCCGCCAGCCGGAGCAACACCTGTGCCCTGCTGAAGACGGGCAGCGTCATCTGCTGGGGCGACAACCTCAACGGGCAGACGGGCAACAACCTCTACGGTGACTACATCTGGTACTGCGCCGAGCACCCGTCGACCCGCTGCTACTTCAACTACCTCGCCAACTCGACGACGGTGAACCTGGGCGGAACGACCGCCTTGCAGGTGACCTCCGGTGGCGAGCACTCCTGCGTCCTGCTCTCCACGGGCGCCATGCGGTGCTGGGGGAGCAACACCTACGGGCAACTGGGCTACGGCAACACGACGGACCTGGCGGTGCCTGGAGGGAACGTGGAGCTGGGTGGGGCGACGGCCTATCAGATCAGCGCCTCGGGCAGCGGCAACACCTGCGCGCTGCTCTCCACGGGCAAGGCGCGCTGCTGGGGCAAGAACAACGCCGGGCAGCTGGGCCAGGGCAACACCACGGTCATCGGTGACAACGAGCTGCCGTCCACCGTGGGCGACATCCAGCTCCTGCCGCCCACGCCGTAGCCGTTGAAGTCCGAGCGGGCGCCCGACGTACCAGGGCGCCCGCTCCTCCTTCGTCCGCCTTCAGGAGTCATCCATGCAGAGGTCATCCCCCCGCTGGTTCCAGTCGCGCGGCATGTTGGGCGCGCTGCTGTTGTCGCTGTCCTCGCCGTGGTTCGCCGCGTGTAGCGCGGATCCGAGTGCACCCGAGCCTTCCGCGCCCGAGCCTTCCACGCCCGAGCCTTCCGCGCCCGCCGACCAGACCCAGTCCCAGGTCACCGTCTCCATCGGTGCGCAGGACCTGTACGCCCAGGCCGTGAAGGGCCGCGTCTCCGCGCAGGCCTTCAGCTACTCCGACGTCGCCAGCATCCGCGTCGACGTCTCCGAGCAGGGCGCCGACGGCCTGGTCATCTTCAAGAACTTCGACCTCTTCACCTCCGCCGGGGCGTGGACCGGCAAGCTGCCCTTCCTCCCCAAGGGCAAGGCCCTCACCTTCTTCGCCCGCGCGCTCGATGCCTCCGGCAACCCGCTCTTCTCCGGCACGCTCGACGCCACGCTGAACCTCGACTTCGAGACCGTCACCGTCCCGCTGGCCCCCGCCAACAACAGCGCGGTCATCTCCCTGCCGCGCATCCGGAAGATCAGCATCCCCAGCGCCTTCGCCTCTTCGCAGTCCGGCAACATCACGTTCGCGGTGGAGGCCACCAACGGTGAGGCGCTTCGCTACGCCATCACCTCCGCTGTCGCGGGCAGCGGCAGCTTCTCGCCTCTCAATGGCGCCATCACGCTTCAGAACACGGCGGGCGCCTTCGTCTCCCAGTACACGCCCCCCACGGTGAGCACGGAGACGGTCTTCAAACACACCGTCACCGTCACCAACCCCGCGGGCCACTCCATCAGCACCACCTTCACCACGAAGGTGATGCCTCCGGAGACCTCCAGCGGCGCCATCGACACCTCCATCGCCGTCCTCTTCAATCCCGTCATCAACGGTCTCAACGGCCTGCGGGTGCGTGGCACGCAGAACGTCATCTTCACCGCCGACGTGAGTGACGACGGGGCGCAGGAGGCGCTCACCTACGCCTGGAGCTTCACGTCCACCGCGGACATCCTCTTCGGCCCGGCGCCCGAATTCACTGGCGCGACGAACCCCTCCACGCTCCAGAACTACACCCCTTTCGTCCAGGGCGACCTGAAGCTCGCCGTGACGGACGGCAACAACGGCACCACCACGCTCACCTACAAGCTCCCCCCGGAGCAGTTCCCGGACGAGCCCGTGGCCGAAGGGCCCCTGGAGGGCATCAACAGCATCCGCAACGGCAACGACCACACGTGTGCCTTGCTGAATGACGGCTCCGTGCGGTGCTGGGGCTACGGGGCCTACGGTCAGCTGGGCTACGAGAACACCCAGAACATCGGTGACAACGAGCTGCCGTACACGGCCGGCGCGGTGAAGCTGCTTGGCAAGGCCACGAAGCTGGCGGCGGGCGGCAACCACTCGTGCGCCCTGTTGGACACAGGCCTGGTGCGGTGCTGGGGCCAGAACACCTACGGACAGCTCGGCTACAACAGCACGCAGAACCTGGGCGACGGCGAGCCGGTGGCCAGCTTCGGCTACGTCAACCTGGGCGGCCCGGCCATCCGCATCGCGGTGGGCGCGGAGCACTCGTGCGCGGTGATGGCCACGGGCAAGGTGCGCTGCTGGGGCCGCAACCAGTACGGCCAGCTGGGCTATGGCCACGTCAACAGCATCGGTGACGACGAGCAGCCCTGGAGCGCGGGCGAAGTGAACCTGGGCAACGTCACCGCCACGGATGTCGTCGCGGGCGGCAACCACACCTGCGCGCTGCTCTCCAACGACAAGATGCTCTGCTGGGGTTCCAACAGCTACGGTCAGCTCGGCCAGACCCACTTCAACGACATCGGCGACAACGAGCTGCCCAACAGCCAGACCCCGTTCGAGCCGGCCGGGCCGGTCTCACAGATCTCCGCCGGTGGGATCCACACCTGCGCCCTGCTGAAGACGGGGACCGTGCGGTGCTGGGGCCTGAACACCTCGGGACAGCTGGGCACGGGGCAGGCCCTCAGCTATTTCCTGCTCAAGGACTCAGGGAGCATCGACCTGGGCACCAGCGCATTGCAGATCTCCGCCGGTGGGGCCCACACCTGCGCCCTGCTCTCCACTGGCAGCGTGCGGTGCTGGGGCTACGGGGGCTACGGCAATCTGGGCTACGGCAACACCACGAACCGGTCCACGCCGGGCCCGGCCGTGGACCTGGATGGCGCCACCGCGTACCAGGTGACGGCCTCCTCCGGAGCCCAGACCTGCGCGCTGCTCTCCACGGGCAAGGCGCGGTGCTGGGGCCTGAACCACAGAGGTCAGCTCGGCTACGGCAACACCAACAACATCGGTGACAACGAGCTGCCATCCGCCGTGGGCGACATCCAGCTCCTGCCGCCCACGCCGTAGTTCCTGAATACTCGTGGGCGCCCGGCACACGTCGGGCGCCCGCTCCGCTATCTTCCCGTGAGAGTCATGACGAAGCCCGCCGCCCTCGCGCTCCTCCTGCTGTGCACCGCCGCCGCGTGTACGTCGCCCACGACGGATCCGGTCACGCCGGAGCCCACGTCCGCGGTGACGTTCAACATCACGGCGGACACCGCCGGCTCTCAATCCCAGACACGGCGCGCCCTGGCGGGCAGCACCTTCGCGGACGTGGCGCGCATCCGCGTCGACGTGGAGGACGCGGCCAGTCACAGCGCGCTGTTCAACAACTTCGACCTGGTGCCCTCTCCCGCTGGCTGGTCCGGCACGATGCCGTCCCTGCCGCGCCATCAATCCCTCACGTTCATCGCGCGGGCCTACGACGGCAACAGCGCGCTCCTCTTCCAGGGCAGCACCACGCAGACGCTCATCGCGGACCGCGAGTCCGTGGCCATCACGCTCGCGCCCACCAACGACGGCGCGCCCATCACCCTGCCGCGCATCCCCCGCATCCAGCTTCCCGGCGAGCTCGTCTTCGGCCAGCCCGCCACCGTCACCTTCTTCGTCGAGGCCAACTCCGGAGAGGCCCTCACCTTCGCGCTCACCGCCGCGAACAACGGCGGCACCTTCGTTCCCTCCAGCGGCACGTTCACGCTCACCGGGACCTCCGGCGCCTTCGTCGCCCGCTACCTGCCCCCGTTCGGCGTTCCCAGTCCCACCGACTACACGCACTCGCTCACCGTCACGAACCCGGCGGGGCACTCCGTCAGCACCACGTTCGTGACGCGCGTGCTGCCCGCGGATCGCTCCACGGACTCGCTGGGCACCACCGTGCGCATCCTCTTCGCGCCCGTCATCCAGGGTCTGGCCGCGTCCCGCTTCGCGGGCACCTCCGACGTCGCGTGGTCCGCCTCCGTGTCGGATGATCAGCCCACCCGCACGCTCGACTACGCGTGGAGCTTCATCCCGGACGCGCCCGTCACGCCGTCGCCGGGCTTCACCACCCAGGCGAACCCCACCGTCCTCCAGCACTACGCGCCCGCGCTCCAGGGCCGGCTGTCCCTCCAGGTCACCGACGCGGCCGGGGCCCGCACCACCGCCACCTACCGCCTGGGCGCGCAGCAGTTCCCCGACGCCCCCTTGCAGACCGGCGGCCCCACCGACGTCGCCCAGCTGCGCGCCGGAGACAGCCACACCTGCGCCCTGCTCAACGACGGCTCCGTGCGCTGCTTCGGCAGCGGCGCGCAGGGCCGGCTCGGTTACACCGGCACCGCCAACGTCGGCGACGACGAGACGCCCGCCTCCAAGGGCCCCGTGCCCCTCGCTCCCGGTGAGCAGGCCGTGCAGCTGGCCACCGGCCTGGGCCACACCTGCGCCCTGCTCTCCACCGGCCGCGTGCGCTGCTGGGGCGCCAACGCCTCCGGCCAGCTGGGCCTGGGCCACACGCGCACCATCGGCGATGACGAGCCCATCGCCAGCGTGGGCACCGTCGACCTGGGCGGTGCCCGCGCGCTGCGCATCACCGCGGGCGACCGTCACACCTGCGCGCTGCTCACCTCCGGCCACGTGCGCTGCTGGGGCGACAACACCCACGGGCAGCTGGGCCTGGGCCACACCGACACGCTGGGCGACAACGAGCCTCCGCCCACCACCGACGTCCCGGTCGGCGCCCCCGTGCAGGACCTGGTCGCGGGCGGCGACCACACGTGCGCCCTGCTCTTCTCCGGCCGTCCCCGCTGCTGGGGCGCCAATGCCTACGGACAACTGGGTTACAACCGTGACGACGATGTCGGTGACACCGAGTTGCCGTCGTCAGCCGGGGACGTGGACGTGGGCGGCACCGCCGTGCAGCTGGCCCTGGGCACCCAGCACACCTGCGCCCTGCTGGACACCGGCGCCCTGCGCTGCTGGGGCGCCAACGCCTACGGCCAGGTGGGCAATGGCAACCCCGACTACGCCACGCCCCTCACCGCCGTGGCGTTGGGCTCGGGCCTCCGCGCCGTCCAGGTCGCCGCCGGGGCACAGCACACCTGCGCCCTGCTCGAGTCCGGCCAGCTCCAGTGCTGGGGCAACGGCGCCCGGGGCCGGCTGGGCTACGCCAACACGCGCTCCCTCTCCGCGCCCGGCGCCGCCTTCATCGACGTGGGCGGCGCCCCCGCCACGTCCGTCACCGCGGGCGGGCAGCACACGTGCGCCGTGCTCTCCTCTGGCCGTGCGCTGTGCTGGGGCTTCAACACCTCCGGGCAGCTCGGATACGGCCACGTGCGTGCCCTTGGCGATGACGAGGCACCCTCGCTCGCCGGGGGCATCCTCCTCGTGTTGCCCTGACACCGCGCACAGGAGGGCCCTGGCGACCCACGTCCACGTGGCCGTGGATCCGTCCCCCGCGCGCTTGGACCGTCAGCGGAGTTTCCAGGCCTGTGGTTCCTTCCGGTTTGGCAGTTTCGCGAGCGGAGGCCGCCCCGCTTGCCCTTCCCTTTCTCCGCGTTGAACCTGCCCCTCGTCCTCGGGGGACTGCTTCTCTTCACTGCGGCCCAGGCTCAGTCGGCATCAGCGGTCCGCGAGCGCAGGGACAGGCGGGTGGTGCTCCCTCGCCCTGGTGAGCCCGTCCTGGAGGTTCCAGTCGCGGCGGGCATCCTGACGACCCTCGTCCTCGATTCAGCGCTGGACCGGGCCTCCGTGGAGCTGGAGGGCCGCACTCGCTTCAAGCTCGTGGACGTGGGCGAGCGCTCCTGTGACGGGCCGGGGTAATGGATCGCAGTCGGGTCACCCAAGCTGTTCGTAGCGGGGTCGGCCAAGCGGATCGCGACGGGGTCGGCCAAGCGGATCGCAGCCCGGAGCAGTTGGGGCATCGTCCCGGCCTTTCCGTCGCCGGGTCAGGGCGCCATCCGCACGGAGCCGCGCCCGCTGCGCAGCGCGGACGAGGCGACGACGGGGCCGGGACCGGGCGCCCTGCGACTGGCACGGCATCAATAGTCGCCGGCTCGACGCAGCCGACCTTCACTCCTGGCAGTGGTGCGGGGCCTGCGGGTGCCCGTCTGAATGTCAGACGTGTGTCCTTTGCTCTCCTCGGAGGTGTCAATCCCAGGGGGCGTGGATGCGAATGACGCGAAGTGGGGCGGTCTGGCTGTGGCTGCTGTTGCTGACGGGACGCTGCGTCCGGGGGCCTTCGCGTCGGTGGGCCTGGGGGTGGACCATGCGCGTTGAAGTCCTGCTCGGGTGCGTGGCCCTCCTCTTCACCGGCTGCGCGTCCGTGCCGCACGCGCCCGGAAGGACGCTGAGCTACACGTCCCCCACGGCCACGGATGCCCCTGGGGCGCGCATGTCGAACGACGGGGCGCCGCGCGCATCCGCTCCGGAGTCGAGTGTCACGTCCCGTGAGGAAGCGCCTCCGCTGTACCGCCGCAAGGCCGTGCGCGAAGTGATGACGGGGGCAAGCCCCGTTCGCACGGTGGCCATGGCGGACGTCACCCGGACTGACGATTTGGAGTCGGACGTCTGGGAGCGGTTGCTGACGAACGCGGGCCTGGATGCGCGGGACGAGCGCCCTCTGGGAGGGGGGCTGACTCCTGGGCAAGCCGCGCGTCTGCTGGATGTGCTGGTGAGCAAGCCCGTCACGTTGAGCGCCTTCCCGCCTCGCATGGCCGCGGGCTTCATCCTGCGCGAGGTGATGGAGGGAGGCGAAGTCACGCGGCAGGAGTTGTCGCGGCGGGTCGAGCGCTTCTCCCGGGCGCAGATCGCGGTGCTGAGACCGGACGGCTATCTGGCATGGGCGCTCACCGGGCGCACGCAGCAGAAGGTGGCGCCAGTCGAATGGAAGGACGGCGCCTTCCGAGCGCATGGCTTCGAGCTGGGCCGCTTCTACAGCGGCAAGGGCGGTGTCTTCCGCGCCGTGGACGCGCAGTTCCAGGCCTCGGATTGGCGGCCCATGGCCGAGGTGTACGACGACGCGGACGTCCTCAGCCGCACCCTGGATGGCGCGGAAGATGCGTTCGTGGAGCTGTACCACGCGCTGGGCCAGGTGCTCACGCGCCCCGTGGACAGCATCGCGGGGCTGAGCCACCTGCCAGCGAGCGTGGCGGCGCTCATCGCGTCCTCGCCCATGTACTGGGAGCGCTTCCAGTCCATGACCCGTGGCGAGCAGATCCGCGAGGTGTCGCGGCTCACGACGGGCCTGCTCATCACCGGGGGCGCGGCTTCGGCCACGACGCGGACGATGAAAGGGATGGCGCTGGGTGCGGAGGCCACGGCGCCGGTGTTCTCGCTGTCAGCGGAGGGCGTGCTGGCGTTGGAGCGCGTCGCGGTGCCAGCAGGGCGCGCGGCGGCGGCACTCAGCGGCGGCCCTGGGGCGGCCCTCATCCTCCAGCGCACGAACACGGCCTCGAAGGGAGGAGCACCTTCCCAGGGACCTGGACAGTGGGGACCGGCGAAGGAGTCCATGAAGCCGCCCGCTCGGCGCTATCAGGAGCAGATCACGGGACACTCCGCCGATGATGCCTACTGGGTCGGCGGCATGAGCACGCAGGCCGGCGGCGTGAAGTTCGACGGCTTCAAGGACGGGGTGTTGCTTGAGGCCAAGGGACCCGGCTACGCGAAGTTCTTTGATGGCCTTGAGCCCAAGGAGTGGTTCCGGAACTCCGGAGCACGGATGCTCGTTGAGCAAGCAGAGCGCCAGAGCAGAAAAGTTCGTGGCATGGGTATTCCCGTCCGGTGGCATGTCGCGGAGAAGGCGGCTGCCGATGCCTTCCGCGAACTCTTCAAGAACGCGCGTGTTGTGGGGGTCGAAATCGTCCACACCCCAGTTTTCTGAGTGGATAACCTCATGCTTGTGAATCTCGACTCAGAGACCTATTCCGATACCTACTTTGCAGGCGCCTACTGGGGGCCGCGCAAAGAGTCTCCCGAGGAGTGCGCCCGTCGCACAGCGGGCTTCCTCAACTTCTTGGCGGAGTGCGACCCGTTCCTGGCCCACTGGTACAAGCCCGCCAAGTCGCGGAAGGACGCGCGCAAGCATCCCCTCATGCCGCCCGACATGCCTACGCTCGCTGAGATGTTCCGGCGAGGCGTCAACCGGGAGAAAGGGGGGCCCGTCTTTGAGGACTTGGGCTTCAGCTTCTGGTTCGACAACGGCGGAGCCAGTCGTGATTGCGCGGCCCTGCGCATCCACTGCGGCGGATATGCGGAAGCAGTTTCTAACTCCTGTTTCTTGTCGCTCCCCAGCCAGGGAGCAAACGCGGAGCGTATTTTCACAGCCTCCGTGCTGATGGACGTGACGCGCAGCATGGCACTTGCCTGGGAACCCGACTGGGCCGCGGCAATGTCCCGCACGCATCGAGACCTGGACGACAAGGACGGCAAGGCCGACGTGTGGCTTGGCTGGGTGACGTACCTCTCCAGTCACCTGGGCAAGGTGCCGCCATTGCCCGCCCCTGTGCGTATCGAGCCCGTGGAGGACAGGGGCTCGTTGATCATCCTGACTCCAGAGCGATTCACCGTAGCCAACCCCGAGCACATCGCGCTGGCGCGTCGTGTGCGCGAACTGCTGGCCCGGGCAGGGCTCATGCATCCCGTCTCGTCCTGAATCACGAGCCGCTGAAAGGCTCACAGGGACCGGGACAATGGATCGCGCCGGGGTCGGCTGAATGGATCGCATCCGCGGCTTCACCAAGTGCGGGCCGCTGGCTGCCAGGTTGCCCCAGGCCCACGCGGGGTCTGGCGAGGCGGACAAGACACGCCGCGCACAGGAGGGCCCTGATGCCTGGCTGCCTGCCCTCCAGGCCCGGACGGGCGCTTCCGGAGCGGGTTGCCGGACACAGGGGGCGATGACGAACCTCCTCCGACGGAGGGATTCCTTCATGGCCAGCAACGACAAGCGTCCCGCACCCACGCAGCCCGCCGAGGATTTCTACGGGCGTCCGACCACGCCGCGACAAGACGGCGAACCCCAGCGCCCCGACACCGAAGAGGAAGACGACGAGCGCAAGCCCCGCCGTGAGCTGACCGAGGCCGACGAGAAGGGCATCCACCCGCGCGCCGGGGACGACGCGGACGACCGCGACCTGCGCCTCCGCGACGCCAGCGGCCTGCATCCGTATGACCCTCGCGAGCGCGCCCCGGGGTCATCGCTGGACGACATGCCGGACGGCGACGGCCCCCGCAGCGACGCGGGCACCAACCCGGTGTCCGACGTGTACCGCTACGGCCACCCGGACCGCCTGCCCGACCGCGAGCGCTGAAGCGCCCTGGAAACACCGAGGGCCAGGAGCCGGGCTTTTCCGCCCCGTCCTGGCCCTTCGTCACGTCCGGAGACGGGGATCAGCCCACGCGGCGCGGGGCGTGATCCAACCGGTGCGCGTCCACCCACGCATCCGCCTGCGCCATCGTGTCCACGAAGACCGTGTCGAAGCTGGCCGCGTGGCCGGTGAGCAGCATGGCCACGGACATCGCCTTGCCCACCACGCGCTGTGACAGGTCGGACCCCACGTACACCACCGAGCGCATCCACTCCGCGCGCACGTTGTTGGCCAGGTACTTGCGCGACTCGGCCGGCAGCTCCGACCCCGGCACCTCCGCCACCAGGTAGAACGGCCCCTGCGCCGCCATCTCCTCGTAGACGCGCAGCGCCCACTTCGCGTCCTGCAGCCCCACCAGCCCCGTGTACTTCGTATGCAACACGTCCGGCGCCGTCATGCGGATCCGGTGCGCGCCACACGTCCACTCGCGAATCTGTTGCTCCATGCGGTTCTCCCCCCGGCTTCTGGAAGAAACCCTACGCCGGCCCCCTCCGGTCCAGGGAAGCGCCCCTGCCCTTCCGTACAAGCTCCGGCTGTCCATTGGATGTCAGACCCCCTCTGTACTGTGTACCCATTCCGACAGCCTTTCAGAGGGGGAAACACCATGACGGAAACCCGTGAACTGCCGCGAGTCTCGGTGAACAAGCTGGGCGAGTACCTGGTCGCCACGCCCGCCCGCCGCAAGCGCATCATCCACGACCAGAAGCACCCGCCGGATGCCCAGTACCTGCGCTATCCGGAGGCGTCCCAGGCCATCACGGACTTCCTCTGCCGGGGCCTGGACCTGAACGTGCTGCGGGAGTCCCAGCGCCGGTTCGCCTGCGCGGTGCCGCAGACGGAGTTCGAGGCGCAGCGCATGCAGCTGTGCTCGGAGGCGCTGGAGCGCTTCGCGGACCTGGTGCCCTGGTTGGACTTGGACGACGCCATCATCAGCGCGGTGGGCGCGGAGCCGCCCGTGCTGGAGATGGCCGGCGTCACCATCAGCGTGCGCCCGGAGGTGGTGGTGCAGCGGCTGGACAAGCACGGCAACCCGCGCGTGGGGTTGATGAAGCTCTACTTCTCCAAGACGCACCCGCTGGACGAGCGCAGCGGCCAGTACATTGGCACGCTGTTGCAGCGCTTCGCGGAGCAGCACCTGTGCCGGCTGGGCCCGGCGGACCACCGGCTGATGACCGTGGTGGACGTGTTCGCGGGCTCGCTGTTCGTCGCGCCGCGCGCGCACATCCGCCGGCTGGGCGACGTGGTGCTCGCGTGCGAGGAGATCGCCGAGCGCTGGGCCGTCCACTGAAGGACGCCCGGGCGGGCCTTCAGCGCGGCGCCGCTGCCTGACGGCGCCGGTGGGACGCCAGCCACGCGCGGGCCTGGGCCTCCGAGTCCGAGAACTCCGCCTCCACCCTCGTGCCGCTGGTGAAGTTGACGACCGCCACGAGCGCGCGCAGCACCTCGCGATGCGTGCGCTTGGCGCCGAAGAAGCAGACCGCGCGGAACCACGTGGGGCTCAGGTGCTTGGCCAGGTACTTGCGCGGCGCGACCGACAGGCCCTCGGAGCTGCTCAGGTCCGCGACGAGGTACAGGGGCTTGTCCGGCCCCGCCTCCAGCTCGTGGAACAGGTCCACCAGCTCCCGCACGTCCGTCTCTGAAAACGCTCCCCGGACCTTGATCCAGAGGATGTCGGAGTCCTCCAGCGAGACACGCTGTGTCCCGAAGACCCACTCCCGCAGCACCGCCATGCCCTCTCCCACGCAGAGGGCCGCAGGGTACCCAAAACCCGGGGCCCGTCACCAGCCCGTGACCCCTCCTTTTCCGAGGGAACCCGCCCGCCCAACCCTCCGGGTCGTCGCGTCCGCGCACGCCACGTGTCCCTCCGGGCCGGGTCATTCCTCGCACGTCGCGTCATGGCGCTGGGATGTGGCCGTTGTGTCACGGCCGGGTCAGCGCGGCGCAGGGGACCTGCGGGGCGCGAGCAGAAAGCCGCTATGCTCGTGGAGCGGGCGGCCAGACGGACGGCCGCCCCTGGGCGCATCTCCGGCCGGTTGTCGGAACGCGCTTCCTTGCTCACCGTGAAGGGTCGCGCCGCTGGCGCGGGGGATGGGAGCGTGGTGCTGGAGTCCTTGTGGAGCAGACGCGCCGTGCTCGTGTCGGGCAAGGGCGGCGTGGGCAAGACGACGCTCTCCGCCGCACTGGCGGTGGCGGCGGCGCGCGCGGGCCGGCCGGTGCTGCTGGCGGAGCTGTCCCCGGACGAGGGGGGCCCGTCCACGCTGGCGGGGCTGGTGGGCGTGAAGGAGGCCGGGCCGCGCGTGGTGCCGGTGGGGCCGAACCTGTCCTTCGTGCGCCTGTCCGCGCAGGAGGGGCACCGGCTGTTCCTGGAGGAGACGCTGCCCGTGAAGTGGCTGGCGGAGGCCGCGCTGCGCTCGCGGGCGCTGCGGCGCTTCCTGGAGGCGGGCCCCGCGCTCAAGGAGATGGGGTTGATGTTCCAGCTCCTGGCGCTGGTGCGCCTCACGCACCCGGACGGCCGCCGGGTGCACCCGCTCACGGTGGTGGACCTGCCCGCCACGGGCCACGCGCTGGCGCTGGCCACGCTGCCCCGGAGCATCCTGTCGCTGATGCCGGGCGGGCCCGTGGGGCGCGCGGTGCGTGAGGGGCTGGACCTGCTCCAGGACCCCGCGCGCACGGGCGTGGTGCTCACCACGCTGCCGGAGCCCCTGCCCGTCAGCGAGACGCTGTCGCTGGTGGGGGAGCTGAAGGACGTGGGCCTGCCCCTGTCCGCCGCGGTGCTCAACCGCATGCCGGAGGACCCCTTCACGCCGGAGTCGCGCGCGGCGCTGGAGCGGCTGTTGGAGACGCACGGGCCGCACCGGGGGCAGCGGGCGCTGGAGCGGCTGGAGCGCGCGCGGATGGCCCGTCAGCGGCTGGCGGCGGGCGTGGGCGTGCCCCACTGGGGCCTGCCGGAGCTGGCGCTGACGGGCATGGCGCTGGTGGAGCGGCTGGCGGAGCTCCTGGAGTCCTCACTCGAAGGAGCCGCGTCCCGCGGCGGACGGGAGGCCACGCCATGAACCTGGACGGCATGCTGCGCGACAAGCGGATCCTCGTGCTGTGCGGCGCGGGCGGCGTGGGCAAGACGACGACGGCGGCGGCGCTGGGCGTGGCCGCGGCGAGAGCGGGTCGCAAGGTGCTGGTGCTCACCATCGACCCGGCGCGGCGGCTGGCGGAGGCCATGGGGCTGAAGGAGAACGGCGCGGAGCCCACCTCCGTGCCCGCGGAGCGCCTGTTCGCGGACGGAAAGCGCGGCGAGGGCCGGCTGGACGTGTGGATGCTGGAGCCGCGCATCGTCTTCGAGCGCATGGTGCGCCGGATGTCCGCCACGGAGAGCGCCGCGCGCACCATCCTGGAGCACCGCCTGTACCGCTTCCTGTCGGAGCTGGTCGCGGGCGTGCAGGAGTACGCCGCCGCGGAGGCGCTGGACAGCTTCATCGCGGAGGGCCACTACGACCTCATCGTCCTGGACACCCCGCCCAGCCGCCACGCGCTGGACTTCCTGGACGCCCCGGGCCGGCTGTCGCGCTTCCTGGACGAGCGGATCATCTCCCTCTTCGGTCCGGACTCGGGCCGCACGGGCCGGCTGTGGCAGGGCGCGCAGGCGCTGGTGGGCAAGGTGCTGGACGGCATCTTCGGCGGCGGCTTCGCGCAGGAGATGCGCTCCTTCGTCGCCGCCTTCGGAGGCCTGTTCGCCGGCATCCGCCTGCACGCGGACCGGCTGCGCGAGCACCTGTCGTCGAAGGACGCGGCGTTCCTGCTCGTCACGTCGCCGGAGGCCGCCGCGCTGCGCGAGGCCACCTTCTTCCAGGAGGCGCTCCAGGCCAAGGGGCTGCCCTTCGCGGGCTACGTGCTCAACCGCAGCTGGGCGCGGGATGACGGCCTGGCCCCGGCCGCCGCGCTGAAGCCGCACGCGAGCAACGCCGCGGACACGGACGCCGTCAGCGCGCTGGAGCACCTGGCGGGCGTGGAGGACGCGCGCGCCAGGGCCCACCGCTCGCTGCTGGCGAGGCTGGCCGAAGGGCTGCCCCGGGGCGCGCTGGCCATCGCCGCGCCGGACGCGGGCGCGGACCTGGAGGACTTCCGGGGGCTGGTGCACCTGGGAGACGCGCTCACCGTCGTCTGACGGCCCGCCCGGGTTGCCTCCCGCGCCAGGGCGGACGGGCGAGCGGCGCCGCACCTGGCCGGCTGGAGCTTTGCGCGTCCGGGCCCGCTTCCCATGTTCGCAAGTCGAGGAGGCTTGCGACGCACATGGGCACCAAGGACTACAGCAACGGAAACGGCAGGCATGACCTGGGGCGCGCGGACATCTCCACGCCTCCCACCGACGCGATGGCCACGCACCGCTCACCGGACGTGGCGCCGCCGGGCTCGCGCGAGCGCTCGGAGTCCGACGTGAGCGGCTGGAGCCCCGGGCGCGACGAGCTGCCCGCGGACCGCCAGGGGCGCTTCCACCGCGCCGCCGCGTGGCGCCTGGGCCGCGTGCGCACGGACGTGGACGACACCGGCACCTGGCGCGCGGACCGCGAGGGCGAGCGCGACGGCGGCGCCACCGGCCCCTACGGCCGCGACGACCGGGACGTGCGCTACGCCAACGGCGCGGGCCCCCGGCGCACCCAGGGCGAGGACACCGTCCAGGAGATGCCCCCCGAGCGCGCCGACTACCGCGAGTGGGACCGCAGCGGCTACGGCGGGGAGGAGCCCCTGCTGCGCGACCGCCCGCGCCGCGCGTCACCGGCGCCGCGCGAGGACCCGCACCTGCGCGAACGGCTGGCCCCCAGGCGGGAGGCCACCTTCCCCCTGGACCCGAGGCTCCGCGCCTCCCGGGACGCGTCCGACGCTTCGCGACGCCGCTGGAAGCGCGAGCCGCTCACCGCGCGCGACATCATGACCCGCCAGGTGCGCACCGCCCGCCGTGACAGCTCCCTGCGCGAGGTGGCGCAGCTGATGCGCGACGAGGACTGCGGCGTGGTGCCCATCGTGGACGCGGAGGGGCGGCTCCTGGGGCTGGTCACGGACCGCGACCTGGCGCTGCGCGCCTTCACGGGCCAACGCGCCGTGGACGGACTGCGCGCCGCGGACGTGATGACGGAGGAGCTGGAGGCGGTGCTGCCGGAGGAGGGCCTGCACGGCGTCATCGAGCTGATGGGCCGCCGCCAGGTGCGCCGCATCCCCGTGGTGGAGCCCGACGACCGGCTCGTGGGCATCATCGCGCTGGGGGACATCGCCAGCCGCGCGGACCAGGACGAGGAGCTGCAGGAGGCGCTGGAGCGCATCTCGTCCCGGCGCTCGTTCTGGAGCCGACTGCGCTGATCAAGGCCCGAGGAGACGGGAGGCGCGGAGGGCCTCCCGTCGTCCAGGCCACGGTCATCAGGCGATGGAGACGACCACGCCGGACGCGTCCGCCGTCGCGGGGAACGTCTTCAGGTTCACCGTCGCCGCGCCCCCGGGGTCGACCACGCCCGTCTTGCTGAACGTGGACGCGTGGCACGGGCAGAGCAGCTCGTTGATGCTCGCCTCGAAGCCCACGGTGCAGCCCTGGTGCGTGCAGACGGAGTCCACCGCGGAGTAGGAGCCGTCCTCCAGCTTGAAGACGAAGATCGTCTTGCCGTAGCCCCTGGGCCGGCCGCTCACCATGCCCCCTGTGTTCTGGAGGTCCGGGAACTCCTCGAAGGTCAGCGCCAACTTGCCGCCCACCACTGCGGGGAAGTTGGGATCACCGTCCAAGATGTTGATGCTCAGCACCTGCGTGCCCGCGTTGTACGTGCACACGTACTGAGTGAGCGGCACCGTCGCGGGCGCCTGCGTCACCGTGCCGTCGAGCGCGAACTTCGACAGGTGGCAGGGGCACACGGCCTCCTTCCCGTCGAAGCCCATGGGGCAGCCCACGTGGGTGCACGTGGCGGACAGCACCGCGTAGGTGTCCGCCGTGGGGTGCATCACCAGCAGGTTCTCCTGCCCGGATTCCTTCGGGAAGCGCAGCGTCACCGCGCCGCCCTCGCGGGACAAATCCGGGTAGCGCTGCACCACCAGCGACACGAGGCCGTCCTCGCCGGGCATGGGCACGTCCAGCACCGGCGCGGGGTCGATGTTGGGCGCGCACGCGGGCGGCAGGCCCGCGACCACCACGCCCGTTCCCAGCAGCTTCTTGAAGAAGTCCCGGCGCGACGAGCTCACGTGCCCTCCGTGAAGACGAGGTGCGGCTCCAGCACCAGCTCGTCTTCCACCTTCACGAGCAGCAGCGTGGGCCGCTCGATGTTGTAGCCCTCCAGGCTGATCTTGAAGGACCCGTCCGCCGTGACCTGCTTCGCGGAGTCGAACTTCACCGTCATGGGGATCTCCACGTCCTTCGTCACGCCGTGGAAGGTGAGCTTGCCCTTGAGGGTCACCGGCACGCTGCCCGGGAAGGTGGCGGGCGGCTTCACGCCGGTGCCCACGGCCTTCACCTCCACCAGCGGGAACCTGGCGGCCTCCGTCACCTCCAGCATGTGCGTGTCGCGGTTGGAGTTCTGCGAGTCGAAGTCCTTCACCTGCGCGCGCACGGCCACCTGCAGGGTGCCGTCCGGCTTCAGCACGGCCTTGCCCTCACTGGGCGGCGCCTTGCCGGACACGGTGTGCATCTTGTGGATGAGCTTGTAGGTGAGGGAGCTGGCGTCCTTCTTCACCGAGTACATCTTCGCGTTCTGCGCGGCGGCGGGCAGCGCGAACAGCAGGGCAGCGGAAAGAACGAGTCGTCGAGCAATCACGGCGTCCTCCAGAGGGGGCTACGTCTTGTCTCCGCACAACGGCCGGCGCGCGGAGACATTCACGACAGGGGGATGGGGTCAGAAAGTGAGCGTGACGATGCCCGCGGCGACGCAGCCCAACGTGGCATAGCCCACCACCTGGTGCGCGGTGGCGTACTTCGGCTCCGTGATCTCGCCGTAGCTGTGGGTGGCCAGGATGCCCAGCACCGCCTGGGCAATCATCCCGGCGGTCGCCAGGCTCATGAAGATCTTGTGGAACGTCACCGTGTCCCACTGGAACGGGCGCTCCACCGGATCCGGAGCCAGCAGGCCCAGCGTGCCCACGGTGGCGAACAGCACCGACGTGCCGATGATGACGCCCCGGTGCCAGGCAAGCAGCGTGCGGTCATCCCCGCCGCCCCGGAACGACTCGTTGAACTGGAGCTGCCCCAGCACGGTGGCCGCGGTGAGGCCGCCCGCCATGGCCAGCCCCAGGCCCTGGTGCAGCTTGAGCATGGTGCGGCGCGTCTCCAGGTCCTTCTGCAGGTTCGGATCCAGCAGGCCCGCGGACGCCTCCGCCTCCGGGGTGAGCAGGTCGAAGTCCAGGCCAGGCTCGGACGACGGCGCGGCGCTGGAGTCCTGCGGCGCGGCGGAGCCGGGCTCCGGCGTGGCGGACACGGGCGGCGTGACGTCCGGCGTCACCGGCGCCGCGGGCGCGGCTTCCTGCGGAGGGGGCGGCACCGGCGTGGCGGGCTTGCGCTTCGCGGGTTTGCGCTTCGCCGCGGCGACCATCACGGGGGCGTCCGGCGCGAGGGCCGCGCCAGCGGGGGAGGCCGCCAGGAGCATGACGGCCAGGAGGGGAGAAATGACGCGGGTCATCATGGGGTTCCCGGGGGACGACGCGGCCCGTCGGAAAAAGGGGGGCCATGTCTTCCCAGGCTACCCCGGCTCGCGGTTCGGGTGCACGGCAGTGCACACAGGGTCCGGGTGTACCTTGCGCTGCCGGCATGTCCCCGGGTGGCCTCAGCCATAAGAACCCCAGGGACCGCCGGAAGTCGCGTCCGTGTGTCAGGCCGGTGTCGTCGAGGGCACCTGCGAGCGGGGCGCGGTGCCGTGCGCGAGCTCCTGGCCCAGGGCGTGCGGGTCGAAGTAGGCGAAGAAGCGGCGGACCCGGTCGCCGTCCCACTCGATGATGGAGACGCCCTCGTAGGCGATGGCGGCCCCGTTGCGCCCGGTGCCCTGCGTCTCCCATTCGAGCGCCACGCGGTCGCCGGACTCAATCATGTTGCGGAAGGTGGACTTCACCTGGCCGAGGGTGCCCTTGTACTCGGTCCAGAAGCGGCGGGCGCCTTCGGTGCCGGAGAAGACGTTGGGTGAAGCGACGTTGCTCACCTGCGCATCGTCGGCGAAGAGGGCGACCATCGGCTCGATGTCGCCGTGCTCCTCCAGTTTCAACAGTGCGTCCACGAACCGCTGCGCTCGTTCCATCGGCATCGGGGGTCCTCGCTCGTCGCGAATGAGAAATCAGGGGTGTGCCCGGGAAGGGTGCGCACGCGAGGGGCAGGTGGCCGCCGTCCGCGGCTGCTCCCTCGTCCTCCGGACGGAGGCCCCACCCCCTTGCTCCCGGGTGGCCCGGTGAAGGAAGACTGAACGCCGTCATGTCCCAGGAAGCCCACCGCCCCGAGCCGCCGTCCACCGCCCCGAGGAAGCAGTCCTGGCAGGAGGCCGAGGCGGCCCTGCTGGCCCTGGCTCCTCCCGCGGCGGTGGCGGGTGAGGCGGAGGCCCAGGCCCCGGCGCCCAGGGCCGTGGAGCACTCGCCGCCCGGCTGGGGCACCGCGGTCTTCCTCGCGCTGTGCGCGCTGTACCAGCTGCGCCGGGTGATGCCGCTGGCGAACGTGACGCCGTGGGACTTCGGGGCGCTGCTCTCCAA
The DNA here is from genome assembly GCF_003611685.1 of Corallococcus sp. CA049B. Classification (NCBI taxonomy): domain Bacteria; kingdom Pseudomonadati; phylum Myxococcota; class Myxococcia; order Myxococcales; family Myxococcaceae; genus Corallococcus; species Corallococcus sp. CA049B. Next base: position 52,044 of record NZ_RAWC01000034.1, read on the forward strand.
GGGCTATGGCACCGTGGCGTTCCTGGTGCTGTTCCCCTCGCTGGTGTCGCTGTGGGGCATCGCGAGGGGCGACCTGAAGCGTCAGGCCAGCGGGTCGGTGTGGTTCGTGCTCCAGGCGGTGGTCTGGGCGTTGATGGCCGTGGTGGCCCTGTTCAAGGGGGAGTTCGTCACGGCGCTCCTGATGCCGTGGCACGCGGCGCTGGTGTGCGCCATCGTGATGGCGATGTCGGCTCCGGCTCCGCTGGAGGCCCCGGTGCCCCCGCGCGCATCGCCGCCCCCGCCCACCGTGCGGCCCGCCACGCCCGAGGACCGGGACGCCATCGCGGGCCTCCAGGACGCGGCGCTCGCGCGGCGGCCCACGACCTTCGAGGCGCCATCCGAAGGCGAGGACGACGGGCGGCACCCGGTGCTGGTGGCGGAGGAGGACGGGCGCGTCGTCGCGTGCGCGGCCACCCGCGCCTACAGCTCGCGCGAGTGCTACGCGGGCGTGGCGGACTTCAGCCTCTTCGTGGCGAAGGACGTCCGGGGCCGGGGCGTGGACGAGTTGCTGCTGAAGGCGCTGTTGAAGGCCGCGGAAGAAGCGGGCCTCCACAAGCTCACCACCTGCGTCCTCGCGGACCAGGAGCACACCCGCAAGCTGTTCGAACGCCTGAGGTTCACCACGGTGGGCACGCACGAGAAGCACGCGCGGGTGGACGGTGCGTGGCACGACGTGGTGGTGGTGGAGAAGTTCCTGCGCTGACACGTCCGGGGTGGCTCCACGGACACTGTCTCCTCATGGCACCCGAGGGCGGGGGCAGCCCCCCTTGCTCGCGGGCCTCCGCCGGAGGATGACTGTCCTCCAGGAGCACCCATGTCCCAGGAAGCCCTCCGTTCCGCGCCGCCGTCCTCCATCGCCGACGAGGCGCCCGACGACGTTCCCGAGTCCCTCGCGGAGGTGTCGTCCCCGCCGCTGACGTTCCTGCTGGAGGAGGTGCGCTCGCCGGGGATGGTGCGCGCGGACATCGACGCGCTCATCGTGGGCCTGGGCCGGCCGCCCGCGCCGGACGAACCGCCGCGGGAGCGGGCGGATCTGCTGCTGGGGCTCCTGGACCGGAGCAACCCGGTGGGGGACTACACGGGTTCGGGCGGGATGAAGGTGCGGCACGCGGCGAAGGAGGCCCTGCTCGCCATGGGCTATCCGTACGCGATGGAGCTGCCGCCTGAATTGCTGGAGACGAAGGGCGCGGACGCCAGGAAGCCGGGGCTGAGCGTGGGCAACGCCACCCTGGCGGTGGTGAGCGCGCTGTACCAGTCGGTGGGCATGGTGGGGGTGTGGATCCTCCTCGAGTACCTCCGGATGCCGGCGGCGGCCGAGGTGACCTTCGGCATCGGCTCGGTCCTCTGGCTCTTCACCGGGCTCTCCCTGATGGGCCATCACTCGCGGTCGAGGGACATGCAGTCCATCGCTTCGACGGTGCTGTGGGCGGCGGCGGTGGTGTGGATCCTGATCGCCCTGCCGTTGGCCCTGTTCTCGTATGGCGTGGCCCTGCTCTTCGTCCCGTGGCACCTGGCGCTGTGGACGGCCATCTCCCTGCGCCCGGAAGCGGAGACGGAGGAGGCGCCGACGAAGCGTTCGGCGCAGTCCTCGCCATGACCGGGAGGTCGTCAGCGCCGTGAGTCCTGGGCCCACTCCTCGCGCGTCCAGCCCTGCCGTTCGTAGAGGGCGCGGCGCTCCGCGGGCAGGGCCTCCCAGGCGACGCCGGGGTCCAGGTCCTGGGGGCGGCTGAAGAGGCCGGGGATGTCGTTGCGGACGGCCTGGGAGGCGCGCTCGGGGGTGAGGCCGCGCAGGCCGTAGCCCAGCTTGAGGCCCGCGTGGCTCTGGCTCTCCTTGTCGGAGACTTCGAAGGAGACGCCGCCGCCGAACTCCGCGGTGCGCGGGTTGAGGGCCGCGTAGGCACGGGCATGCGGGCCCGCGCCCATGGACAGCTCCACCTTGCCCTCCGAGTCGCGGCTCACGCTGACGATGCCCAGGTCCACCTGGAGCTGGGTCTCCGTCTTGCCGTGAGCGTCCATCATCACCTCCAGGCCCAGGGGGCCTGCCTTCGAAGCGATGCCCGCCTGCGTCTGGAGGTCGGTGGTGCCGCGCGCGGAGGCATGGGCCGTGCGCTTGAAGTGGAGCATCTCGTGGGACGCGCTCGCTTCGGCGGAGACGAAGGCACCGGCGGGACGTTCGCCGGAGAGGACCTGCGCGCGGGCGGTGACGGTCTCATAGGCCTGGACGAGCGAGTGTTGGGGTCGTCCCAGGCCGGCCTTCCACTCGGACTCATAGCGTTCGCGCTGGGGGTCGGACCAGGAGAGGCCGAGCGACGTCTCACGCAGGTCCAGCGACTGAGGAGGCCCGAGCGCGCGAAGGGCCTGGAGGCTGCCGGCCTGGGCCACGGCGTCGCCGTAGCGTTGCAGGGAGGCGTCGTAGGCGACGACGGCGGCGCGGCCCGTGTCGGTGGCGTGCCCGTTCACCGCGTCGCGAAGGGCAGTGGGCAGCTTCGGATCATTGACGAAGGTCTCCGGCCGTCCAGGCATGCCGAGCGGCCCCTCCACGCCGCCCGGGCGACGCGAGAGGACGCCGTTGGACGCGGCCTGCTCAAGGAAGGCCTGGCGCGACGGAGCATCCATCCGGGACACATAGGTGGCGAGCAGCCCATCACGGTCCATGCGCTCCAGCGTGGCTTGGTACGCATCGCGAGGCACGGAGCCGAGCGCATCGTGCGTGGCCTTCACATCGCTGTCCGTGAGGAAGGGGTTCGACAGGCTGCGCGTCAGGTGCGAGCGGACCGAGGCATAGACGTCCTCGGGGACGGGGGCGGAGGGGGAGCGCAGCCGGCCGCCCATGGCCGCGAGCTCGCGCGCGGACACTGCGGGACCTTCCGCGTGCGTGGAGGGACGAGGTGAGAACGGAGCAACGGAGGGGCCGTCATAGGGCCGCAGTTCGTTGCGCGACGGCGAGGACGCGCTGCTCTCACCGACGGAGGTCCTGCGGGACGCGGTCGTGCCCACGCGGAGTTCCGGCGCGGGTGCATCAGGTTCAGGAAGCGTGGGTTCGGGGGACAGGGGACTGCTACCGGGCGCATCGATTCGGGACATCAGGCTCGCTCCGAGGAAGGAGGAGCCCGTGCCTGTGCAGCCGGTGCGCCAGCGTCAGGTGCCCGGAATCAGGGGCTTTGAGCCGGGCAGGATCCGCCTTTCGGACCTCACATCCCCAGCCGTGGACTCACTCAGACAGGAGTGCGGTCCAGCCAGGCTCGCAGCCGGTCCCGAAGGTCCTTCAGCTCCGGGCAGACCGTGAGCAGGGCCTGCCACTGGGCTCCCAGTCCCTGCATCGCGCGTTTGCGGCCACTGCCCACCTGCATCAGCCATCCCTTCCGGCGAAGGAAAGGGTCCGCGTAGTGCTCCTTGGGGTCCTGGTGAGCACGAACCTCCGCCCAGGCAGCGCCCAGTTCATCGCGATGCAACGCGAGCATCCACACTTCGACCTCTTCGCGTGCGAGGCAGGCGATGAGCCGATGTGGATGATCCGCTTCGCGACCCGCTGCGTGATGGGAGTTCCGCATCCGATCCCCGTCCCGGTCGACCATCAGGAGGAACAGGTTCTCCATCGGGTTCTCCGCGACGATGCTCTCGATCGTCTTCTTATCGAGCGCTTCGGAAGTGCCTCGGAGATGAGGATCCTTCAGGACCTCGACACGGGCCTTCCGTCCCAATTCCTCGAAGAGCTTTTCGACGATGGGCTTGAGGATGTACTGGTCGCGCGTGGGGTCCTCGGGAATGACGAGGACCTTCACAATGCGCGCTCCAGCCAGCCCGTGGTGAACAGGTGCTCGATGTTGGAGCGCTGCGACACTTCCTCGAAGTGCGGAAGGTCCCCCAGGCGGCGCAGCATCGTGCCCTCTTGGTCTGGGGAGCGAGCGCAGAGCACGGTGTTCTTCAGGGACTCGGCGGACAGAGCTTGAAGGACCTGTGGCGAGTGCGTGGTCAGGATGACCTGAAGCCCGCGCTCACATACGACGGACTCAAGGAACTCGACGAGAAGGTGGATGCGCTGTGGATGAAGTCCGGTTTCAGGCTCTTCCAGAATCACGAGGCTGCCCTCCCGCACGGTCCTCAATGCAACCAGTGTTCCCAGGAAGCGCAATGTCCCGTCCGACAAGCTTCGCGCGGGTGTCCGGGTCCCGTCCTTCTCCACGAGGACGAGCATCACGTCCCCCAGCTCGGTCCTGCTGAAATCGAGGCCGACGATCTCCGGGCCGCACAGCTCGGACAGCCAATCGACCCATTCCTGCTGGGTATCCGGATGGCGCTCGCAGTGGGACCAGAGCACGGACGAGATGTTCTCTCCTTCGGTTCCCAATTCGATGTCCTGCTGAGGCGAGTAGCCCCGCATCCTCGTAGGAATCACCTCGAGGAAGAGAGAATGCCCCAGCGTCAGGGCTTGAGCCGCCGGGCCTGCGTACAGCTCTCTGAAGCGAAGCAGTGCTTGGCGATAGACGCTTTGGTTGGCCTCGTTCGGGACCAAGAAGGTGAGGCTCCGTTCGTCCGTCGAAATGCTGGGTTGTGAGTCGTAGGGCAACAGGCCTTTGACAGGCACTGAATCGACAGCGATCCGAGACGAGCCGCTTAGGACCGGCCCCTCCAGCGACACCCGTTCCCAACGAAACACGGGCTCCCCGCGAACCTCAATGCCCATGCCGTGAGTCATCAGGTCAGGCTCCGCCATCCAGCGAAGCGTCAGCTCAACCAGCGCGTTCGCCGAGCGCGCAAGGCCCATGCTTCCACCGCGCAGTGCGGGAGCGACTTCACGGCCCGCCTCCCGGCGTCCCTGAAGCGATTCCGTCAGCGTCCATCCCAACTCCAGCCGCTGCACCAGCCTCAAGGCATCCAGCAGGTTGCTCTTGCCGGAGCCGTTCGCTCCCACGAGCACCGTCAACGGCGCGAGCTTCACCTCCGCGTCCGCGAAGCTCTTGAAGTTCTTGAGGTGGATGGATTCCAGCATCACCACCACCCTACTTCACGGGCCCCAGCGCGCGAACGCCCATCCCCCACCGAGCGTCTCCCAGAAACGACAAGGGACCCCGGTCCCGAAGGCCCGGAGTCCCAGAACCTGTCCGACAGTCGGACAGGTTTCAGCCCAGCACGTCCTGCGCGCGGCGGTAGTACATCTCGCGGCTCGAGAGGCCGTTGTAGCCGCCGTTGATGCGGCGGGTGACCTCGCGGAAGTTGCCCGCGTCCGCGTAGCTGTTCAGGTTGCGCGACTGCCAGTACCAACCCGCGATGCGGAACGCGACGTCCGGATCCTTCGCGCGCTCCGGGTGCCCTTCCAGGTCGATGCCCAACGCCTTGCCCGCCGCACGGTAGTTCGCTCGGCCCGTCAGCTGGATGGGACCGCGGCCCTTGTAGCGCTTGCCGTCGCCCGGCTGCGTGTTGCCCAGGTCCTTGCGGCCCTCGTACGCGGCGCCAGAGGCGATCTCCTCCATGTAGCGCAGCTCGCCGCTCTCATGCGCCAGCTGGGCCAGGAACATCTCCTTGCGGCGAGGCGTGTTGATGCTCGCCTCCGCCATCGCCTTGTTCAGGTGCGGCAGGTACTGCTCCGCCTTCGCCTGCGACAGGTTCGGCATGATCCGCCGCAGCTGCGCCACCGTCACCCCAC
>NZ_RAWC01000350.1:0-5340 GCF_003611685.1 Corallococcus sp. CA049B
GGGACGGGCAGGGTGCCGTCGTCCGCGAAGTCGAAGTCGGGCGTGCCGAAGTCGGCCTCGGCGGGCGGGGCGGCGGCGACGGGCTCTTCGGAGAAGTCGAAGTCACGCGCGGTGCCGGCGGGCTCGTGCGTGCCGTAGTCGGCGGGCGCGGCGGGCTCGCGGAAGGCGGCGTTGGGGACGGGGATGGCGACGACGCGGGTCACGTCCTCGCGCGGCTCGGAGAAGTCGCTGGTGTCGACCGAGGAGAACTCGCCGCTGCTCACCTCCGCGAAGTCGTCCTCCGCGGGCGCGGGGGCCGGCGGCGCGGCGTCCATGTCGAAGTTGAACGAGTCGTCCGGGAGGGCCACCGGCGCGCCAGGTCCCGCGTCGAGCGAGAGGGCCCGGGGCGCGGCCACGCCCGGCGAGGCATAGGCCGCGGGCGGGACCTCGTCGTCGAAGGAGAACGGATCCTCGGGGACGGGCGGAGCGGCGTTGCCCGGCAGCGGGATGGCGGCGGGCTGCGGCTCCGCGGCCTCGGGAGCTTCGGAACTCGCGCCATCGGCCTTGATGGGGAACGTGGTCTGGCACCGGGCGCACTTCAGCTTCGCGCCGCCGGGCGGGATCCGCCTGTCATCGATGTTGTAGTTCGTCTGGCACGACGGGCAGGAGACTTTCATTGTTTTCCTTCGACGAGACCGGCTGGCGCGCGCACGCGCAGCTAATGACGGGGGCGTGCGATGGTCCGCGCGGCGCGTGCAGGCTAGCAGAGCCGTTTCAAGCCCGGAAAGAACGCGTCCCTGGTGCGCACCGTTGTCACCCGGCCGGGCAGGAGGGCGGGCGCCCGCCAACACCATCAGTGTGCATCCCTTTTCCAGGGCCCCTCCCGGGGTGGTAGACCCGGCGGCGCATGGATCCCATCGTCATCCTCGGGGCGGGCCTGGCGGGTCTGTCCACCGCGCACTTCCTCAAGCGCCCCTGGCGCCTCATCGAGAAGTCCGACCGGGTCGGCGGCCTCATCAAGACCGAGGTCATTGACGGGTGTTACTTCGACCCCACCGGCCACTGGCTCCACCTGCGCGACCCGGAGATCCAGCAGCTGGTCAACACGCTCTGGATGCCGGACCAGCTGGTGCGCATCCAGCGCCGCGCCGCCATCTTCTCGCGCGACACCTTCACCCGCTTCCCCTACCAGGTGAACACCCACGGGCTTCCGCCGGAGGTCGTGGCGGAGAACCTGGTCGGCTACGTGGAGGCCATCTACGGGGAGAAGGGCCGCGCCCTGCGCGAGCGCGACCCCGTGAACTTCGAGGAGTTCATCCTCCGCTACATGGGCGAGGGCTTCGCGAAGAACTTCATGCTGCCCTACAACCAGAAGCTCTGGACCGTGCACCCGCGCGAGATGTCCGCCGCGTGGGTCGGCCGGTTCGTGCCGCGCCCCACCCTCAAGGAGGTCGTGGACGGGGCGCTCGGCGCGGGCAGTGATCAGCTGGGCTACAACGCGTCCTTCCTCTACCCGCGCGAGGGCGGCATCGAGAGCCTGGCGCGCGCGATGAAGCAGCACCTGACGGGCGGCGAGCTGAGCGTGCGCACCGAGCCCGTCTCCATCGACTGGAAGGCGAAGCAGGTCACGCTGTCGGACGGGCGCACCGTGCCGTATTCCGGGCTGGTGTCCTCCATCGCGCTGCCGGCGCTGGTGGAGCTCCTCGGCAAGGGCGCCTCTGGCGTGCCAGACGAGGTGCGGGCCGCGGCGAAGCGCCTGCGCGCCTTCATCGTCACGTACGTGTGCGTGGGCGCCCGGGGCGCGAACCGCCAGCCGTGGCATTGGATCTACCTGCCGGAGCCGGAGTTCCACTCGTACCGCATCGGGGCGCCGTCGGCGGTGTACGCGCCCCTGGCCCCGCCGGACACGGCCAGCTTCTCCGTGGAGTTCAGCCACCACGGCGAGCTGTCCGTGGCGGACGCGGAGCGGTTCGCGGTGGAGGACCTGGTGCGCTCGCGGATGATCCACTCGGCGGACGACATCCTCTTCGCGAAGGGGCGTGAGATTCCCAACGCGTACGTCCTCTACGACGACGCCTATGGCCCCGCGATGGCGGAGGTGAAGCGCTTCCTGGAGCACGCCGGCATCCTCATGGCGGGGCGCTATGGGAAGTGGGAATACGCCTCCATGGAGGACGCCATCCTGGACGGGCGGGCTTGCGCCCGGACGCTGAACGGCTGACGCAAGGAGTCGTCTCCTGTCGACGGTGGTCCGGGGGCGTGCTACGCCCCAACGCCTTCCCTTCGGATTTCCGGACCCATGGCCCTGCACCTCTCCGTCGTCATCCCCGTCTACAACGAGGAGTCCATCATCGCCCAGGCAGCCGAGGAGCTGCGCCAGGGGCTGGATGCTCGCGGGCTCGACTACGAAATCATCTTCGCGGAGAACGGCTCGCGGGACGCGACGCCCCGGCTCCTGGAGGAGCTCTGCGCGAAGAACCCGCGCTTGCGCTGGTTCCACTCGGAGACGCCCAACTACGGCGTGGCGCTCAAGGCCGGCATCCTGAAGGCCCGGGGCACCTATGTGGTCTGCGATGAAATCGACCTCTGCGACCTGACCTTCTACGACGCGGCGCTGCCCCGGCTGGAGCGCGGCGAGGCGGACATGGTCGTGGGCTCCAAGGCGGCCAAGGGCGCGAGCGACCAGCGGCCCCTCATCCGCCGCGCGGCCACGCGGGTGCACAACAAGCTCTTGCGCGTGGCGCTGGGCTTCCAGGGCACGGACACGCACGGCCTGAAGGCGTTCCGCCGGGAAGCGCTGCTGCCCGTCATCCAGAAGTGCGTGGTGGACATGGACGTGTTCGCCAGCGAGTTCGTCATCCGCGCGTGGCGCGAGGGGCTGAACGTCATGGAGATCCCCATCCAGCTCCATGAGAAGCGCCAGCCGTCCATCCACCTGTTCAAGCGCGTGCCCAACGTGCTCAAGAACGTGGGCAAGCTGTTCTACGTCATCCGCGTCCGCGGGACCTGAGCGGAGGGTTGCCCCATGACGGCAGCGCGCCTGGCGTCCATCTCCGTCGACCTGGATTCGCTGCCGCACTACTGCCGGATCCACGGGCTGCCGGAGTCGCTGCTCGACGAACGCGCTCGGACGCTGATCCACCGCGTGGCGGTGCCGCGCTTCCTGGAGCTGTTCGCGGCGGTGGGGGTGCCCGGGACGTTCTTCGTCATCGGCGAGGACCTGGAGTCCGACCCCGGCGCGGCGGACGGCATGCGGCGCTCCCACGCGGCGGGCGTGGAGATCGCGAGCCACAGCCACGCCCATGACTACGCGCTCACCCGGCGTGGGCCGGACGCCATCGCGGAGGACCTGGCGCGGGCGGACGCGGCCATCCTGAAGGCCGTGGGCGTGCGTCCTTCGGGCTTCCGCGCCCCGGGCTACACGCTGAACGCGGACCTGTACGCGGCCACCGTGGCGCAGGGCTACCGGTACGGTTCGTCCGCGTTTCCGGCGGCCCCGTACTACGCGGCGAAGGCGGCGGTGATGGGGGCGCTCGCGGCGCTGGGGCGGCCGTCGCGCTCCGTGCTGGACACCCCGCGCGTGCTGCTGGCGCCGCGCGTGCCGTACCGGCCGGACCCCGCGCAGCCCTACCGTCGCGGCTCGGGGCCGGTGCTGGAGCTGCCCATGACGGTGACGCCGGTGGTGCGCTTCCCGTTCATCGGCACGTTCGCGACGACGCTGCCTCGCGGCACCATGCGCGCCGCGTACCGCACGTGCCGGGCGGATGCCTTCTTCAACTTCGAGCTGCACGGTGTGGACGTGCTGGACGCCACGGACGGCATCCCGCCGGAGCTCGTGCGGCAGCAGCGAGACCTGCGCACGAGCGCCGCGAAGAAGATGGATCGGCTGCGCAGCATCTTCCAGTGGCTGAAGGACGACTTCGACGTCGTCACCCTGCGCGACGCGGCGGGGCAGCTGTCCGCGACGCTCTGACTCAGCGCGAGGCCTTCAGGGCCTTCCAGTCCGCCTCGGTCTGATCCGCGTAGGCCTGCGCGAAGGCGACCAGCCGCTTCGTGGCCTCCTTCGTGTCTGGGCCCACCCAGTCCTCCAGGCACTTCGCCTGGGCCTGCGTGTTGCCGTGGGCGCGGGCCAGCACGACGCCCGCCTGCTCGAAGGTGGAGCGCAGGGACTTCTTCTTCCCGAGCACGGCGTCATCCAGCTTGTTCTTCTCCGGCTCCACCTCGCGCACGAGGAAGGCCCGGCCGCCCATGTTCACCGCGGCCGTGAGCGGGTTGATGGCGCCGCCCAGCTCCTCTTGTGCCTTCACCACGTCCGCGCCGTTCGCGGGCGCCGGCGGTGACGCCACGCCGGACGCGAGCAGCTCCTTCAGCTCAAGCAGCACCGGGGGCGCCTTCGGATCCGCCGCGCCCACGAGCACGTAGTCGCGCTCCAGGCCGTAGCTGCTGCCCCCCGCGTCCAGCCGCTCCGCCAGGTCCAGCACCTTCAGGGGGACGGCCACGCCCTCCGTGCCGTCCAGGGTCTTCTCGTAGGAGGCCAGCGCGGTCCGCACCGCCGCCTTCTTCTCCGCGTCCAGCGGCTTGAGCGTGTCCGTCGTGAGGAAGCGCGGGCCCTTCGCGCCGTCGAGCTTCACGTATTTGGACAGGGCATCCTTCGCGGACGTGTCACGCGCATGGTCGATGAGGTCCTTCACCGGTCCGGAGGACTCCTTCTTGTCCAGGAACGCCCCCGGGTTCGCGTCGCCGTCCGCCAGCAGCTCCAGCGTCTCGAAGTAGTTCTTCGCGAGCGCCTCCACCGCCTTGACCTGCTCGCTTCCGGACAGGCCCGCCTCGCGCGCGGTGAGGACCGCGCTGGTGGCCAGGCGCGTGAGGTCCGCCTCCGGCGACGCGGTGCCCGTCTGGTCGAAGTCGTTGAGCCCCCACACCGCCTTGCCGTCCGGCCCCCGGAACGTGCCCAGGTTGCCCACGTGCGCGTCGCCCACCACCCGGAGGTCCGGTGCGGGCCGGTCCGTCAGCCGGGCCTCCTGCGCATACGGGCCCCGCAGGTCCGCGTGGAACAGGGCGGGCATGGCGCGGAACATCGCGGAGGGGCTCTGCCTCATCTGCGCCAGCTTCTCCTTCAGGCGCGCGGGCGGCAGGTCCAGCCGCGCGTTGAAGTCGCGCACGAAGGACACGGCCTGTGACGGCGGCCGCTCCAGTCCGGACGCCCGGGCCTGCCTGGGCGCCAGGGTGTTCCCCGCCACGGTGTCGCCCGTCCGTGTCGGCGTGGCCTGGGGCTGGAAGTCGCTGACGTCAGGGGCCAGCCGTCCCGCTCCGGCCCCGGAGGTGGCGAGCGTCAGCACCGTGGCGGCGACGGTGGAGCCC
>NZ_RAWC01000351.1:0-5301 GCF_003611685.1 Corallococcus sp. CA049B
GGCTCCGGGGGCTTCGGGGCGGGCTCCCGGGGCCGCTGGCGCGGGCTTCCGGGCCCCTGGCGGTGGAGGCAGCACTGCGGAGGGGCGCGGCGGCGGCGCGGTCAGCCGCACGGGGCGCTCGATGAGGCCGCGCACAGCCAGCCGCTCCAGGTCCATGACGATGTCGGTGCGTCCGCCATCGCCCCGGGCCGTGGGCCGCGAGCGCTCCTCGCGCACCCACTTCGCCACCAGGTGGCCGAACTCACCGCGGTGCTTCTCCAGCATGCGCGCGGCGAACTCCGGGGACTGCGCCACGCACGCGCGCGCCAGCCGCTGCACGCCCGCGCTGCGGATGGCGCCCGCCAACCGGGTGAAGCCATCGTGCAGGGTGATCTGCGCGCGCGCGTCCTCTTCCGGGAGCTTGCGCGGCGCATTCGCCGCCACGGACTTGCTCGCGAGCTGGAGCAGGTCCGGAGGCAGCGACTCCAGGAGGCCGTTCAGCTCTTCCTCGGGCAGGCCCGCCAGTGCCGGGCCCAACACGCGCGCGCCCAGGCGGTCACTCACCGTGAGCAGCTCACGCGTCTGGAGGTTGAGCACGTCCGCGAACTTGAAGCCCGCGGACTGGCCCGCGACCTCGCGCGCCAGCGCCTCCTCCAGCTTCCAGCGGATGATGTCCAGGACCTGCGGCCGCACCTCGCGGGTGAGCTTCACGCGCGAGGCAGGCAGGTGGCCGCGCACCGCCTCCGCCATGTTGCCGGGCAGCGCGCGCAGCGTAACTTCCACCAGGGCACCACGCTCACGCTGGAGCAGCGCCGCCAGCCGCTCCGGATCCGCGGTCCACAGCTGGCCGCGCCGGTCCTTCATCAGGCGCTTGAGCTCCTGCACCACCGCGGGCAGGCGCTTCTCTCGCGGAATCTGGAGGATCTCCTGCGCGCGGTGGCGCAAGAGCGCGCCCTCCTCGTCCGGCAGGTGCTCCAGCGCCGCCATGCTCTCCTGGCCCCCGAAGGTGACCGCGGTGAGCAGCATCATGGTCTGGCGCTTGCTGAGCGAGGTGAAGAAGGAATCCAACGGTCACCTCGCGGGCCCCCAGGTGGCCCGCTGAAGATAGGAGACGTGTCCCCGGCCTGGAGGACACGTCCCGCGGTCCGCCCCAGGAGGCCCGCGGGAAGCGACGTGCAGCTCTAGCCCTCGCGACCGCCGCGCGCACGCGCGGGACGCGCCGCCGCGGCGGGGGCAGCGCCACCCGAGCCGCCGCGCATGAAGGTCCACGCGGTGAGGCCCATCATCGCCAGGATGAGCACGAACGCACCGCCGAGGATCATCTTGAAGGTGCTGGCGCTGGCGGCCGTCATGCGCACGCCGAGCACGTCCTGCAGGCGGTTGGTCTCCGTGGTCTCCGCCGTGGGTGCCATGGCCTCCGTCATCAGCACGGTGACGGCCTCCGGCTTGAGCTCCGACACGGAGCTGGCGACGAACTGCTTCACCGCGTCCATCGTGACGGGGGGCTTGCCGCCCTCCACCGTGCGGTACTTGATGAACACGGAGGCCGACGGCATCGGCTTGTTCTCCGGCTGCGACAGGTCGTTGTTCTCCGGCACCATCACGATGGCGCGCGCCTCCAGCACGCCGTCGATCTGGTTGAGCGCGTTGGAGACCTCACCCGCCATGGCCTTGAGGAGCATGGCGCGCTCCTCCGTGGCGGTGGGCACCATGCTGCCCTTGGCGAAGTGGGACAGGCCCTTCTCCACCGGGCGCGGCAGCGAGTTGCGCTTCAAGAGCTCCGCGGCCTGCGCGGCGTCACCCTTGGGGACGACGATGGTGAAGCGCACTTCGTTGCCACCCTCCGCCTTCTCCTTCTTGGAGTTGATGCCGTTCTTGCTGAGCAGGACGTAGATTTCATTCGCGTCCGCCTCCGTCAGCTCGTGCTGCAGCTCGATGGAGCAGCCGGTGAGGAACAGCAGGGCGAGGAGCGGGGCGGCGAAGACGGGCGTTCGGCGAGTCATGGGCGCGCTTAGCTTAACAGGGCCCTTGCAAAACGCGGAAGGGCGCCCCCTCCCGACCCTGGGAGGGACCGCCCTTCACATGCCGCCATGGCCCGGCGGGGTGGGGACTTCTAGACCTGCGTCTTGACGACGTCCTTCAGGCCGCTGGTGGCCTTCTCGACGACCTTCGACGTGAGGTCCAACTCCTGCGAGTACTTGTACATGGACGCCTGGAGACCCAGCAGCTCGGCGTTGGACATGTTCTTGCCGGAGGAGGCCTCCTTGATCAGCTTGTCCATGCTGACCTGACCCTTCTCCAGGCCGGAGACGAGGTCGGACACCATGCCGCCCGACTTGGTCGTCTTGGAGGCTTCGGCCTTCGCGTCCACGGGCTCGGCGCCCTTGGCGGTGGCGGGCTGCTGGGCAGCGCCGTTCACCTTGTTCAGGTTGGCCTTCTCCGCCTTGTTGACGGTCTCCACCTGGCGGACGGTGTCCACCTTCTGGGTGGCCTGCGCGGCCTGGGCCTTGTTCACGTTCTGGGCGGCGTCCACCTGGCCGGCGCCCTGCGCCTTGTCAGCGAGAACTCCGTCGAACTTCGACGCGCCCGTCTTCTGCTGCGTCTGCTGCGCGCCCTGATCCTGCAGCTTTTGCTGCGCTACCTGTCCCGCGGAGATGCCGCTCATCGGAGCCGCCATGTGACACCCTCCTTGCATCCGTCGAGGGGGGAGGGAGTTCCTCCTCCTCGTTCAAGAGTTCCTTGAGCCGATCAATGGCCCGCGCATGAAGCCGCGACGCCCAGCTCTTCGACTGCCCGATCTCCGCCCCTGCCTCTTCCAGCGTGCGTCCCTGGAAGTAATAGCCCTGCAGGAGCTTGCGCTCTTTCTCCGGAAGCTTCTCGATGGCCGAGCGCACCCGGTTCTTCAGCTGCTCCATCTCCAGGCGCTGATCCGCCGGGAGGGATTCATCCACGTAGCCCGCCGCCTCCGCCCCTTCCGCCCCCGCCGCGAAAACCGCCGCGAGGCCCGCCACGGCATCCGAGATGTCTCCAATATCATCGTCGAATGACGACCCGCGGTTGCTTGCGCCCTGCTCGCGGTCCGCCAGATTTCCCAGATACGCCGTCGCGCGCTCGCCCTGATAGGCGGTGCGGGCGTCCGCGCCCCGCAAGACCCCCATCTTCCTCAAGCCGTCGAAGATGGCGCCCTTGATGCGGTAGTGGGCAAAGGTGAGGAAGTTGGCGCCGACCTTGGGGTCGAAGCGCTCAGCGGCTTCCAGCAGACCGATTTGCCCATAGGCCAGCAGTTCATCCAGCTCCAGCTGGGCATTGAACTGCTTGCGCACGGTGGCCGCGAGCGACCGCACGTACGGGCCGTACTTCTCCAGGATGACCTTCCTGTCTTCACCCAGAGGCAAGCGGCGCGCTCACTCGGCCTTGGACCACAGCCGCTCGAGAACCTGGTTCAGCCGGGGATCATCCTGCAGGGCCCCGGCGATGCGGCCCGTGAGGGCAGCGGACTTCATGTTCAACTTCTCCTGGAGCACTTCGGAGACGAGCGCCTTCGTCGCCTCCTCCTTGCTCTTGAAGCCCCCGTTCTTCAGCCGCTTGGCGATGGCGAGGGCCTGCGCCGCGATCGGATCCGTTGCCTGGGGGCCCTGGACGTTGCTGGAGCCTACCAGACCCGAAGGCCCGACGAGCGATTCCGTGCGGTCCACTTTGCCGCCAAAGGACGCGCCGGAGGCACCCGACGGACCGGACGCCCCCTTCACGCCGCCCGCGCGGCCCTTCCCACCCCCACGTCCGACTCCACCGACAGCCATCGACGTACCTCCTTCTTCCGCGACTACTTCTTCTGCGGAGGCAGGGCCCCCGCTTCCTTCGCCTGGATGAGCGCCTGGGCCAGCTTCGCTCCGTCGCTTTCAGGTTCCAGGTCGATGGCGGCCTTCAGTTCCTTGAGGGCCTCCGGCACCTTGCCCATGAACAGCAGGGCCTCCCCGGCGTGTGCCCGGGGCAGCGAGGACAGGGGCGCGAGCCGCTGGGCGACCCGGTAGGCCGCCAGGGCCTTGTCGTGCTTGCCCTGCGCGAACTCCACGGCGCCCAGACCAATCTGGGGCACCTCGCTCTTGGGCATGAGCGCGGCGGCACCGACGAAGACCTCCTTGGCCTTGTCGAAGTGACCCATGTCCAGCCACAGGTAGCCGGACTCCAGCAGGACCATGGCCGGCTGGCGCGCCATGGGCACGAGGCTGTTGGCAATCTCCGAAGGGGTCTCCGCCATGGACGTCGCGCTTCCTTTCCTGTCGCCGGAAGCACGGAAGGCGGCCGTCGAGGGCCGCCTTCCTTGCACCGGTCAGATTCCGCTGTCCGTGAAGACTAGCGGATGTTGCCGATGGAGTTCTTGGTCGTATCGTGCCGCGACTTCATCACGTTGGAAACAGCCGTGAAGAGCTGCGACTCGTGCTGCATGGCGGACTGCATGTTCAGCAGCTTGACGTTGTCGTCCATCATCGTCTTGAGGCTGCTGTTCGTGTTGAGCTGGTCGCTCACGCTGCCGCCGGAGCCCACGCTGGTGCCCAGCGAGGTGGAGCCGCCCGAGGAGGGCATGCCGCTGCCGCCGACGCCCGGCAGGTTGGTGGAGGGCACCGCGCCGGAGGCGGTGTTCATCACGCCCACGTAGGGGCCGCCCTGCATGCCGGAGCCGGAGGCGCCGGAGAAGGTCTGCGCGGAGGAGACCGCGGCGGAGACGATGCCCGCGCCGGGGACGAAGCCCGCCACCGCGCCGACACCCGCGCCCACGGCGCCGACGGTGCTGTTCAGGCCGTTCTGCACGCGCGCGCCAAAGCTCGTGTTCGGCGTCTGCCGAGCCGTGGTCATCTGGGTGTTCATGCGCAGGTTCGGGCCCATCATGCCGCTGTCGATCTTGCTCATTTCAGCCTCCGCGCTGGTGCCAGCGATTCGAAAAGGGGAGCCCCGGGATCATCCCTCGGCTCTTTGAATGGATTATCGGGAGAGCCAGCCGCCGGTTGCCTGCTGGTGCCAAGAAATCGTCCGGGCTCCCGAAAAGCCCGTTATTTCCGGCCCTTACCCTGCTTCGACTCGGCGACGAGCTTCTCGCGCACGTCCACGAGCATGCCGAGCAGCTCCTCGGACCGCGCGATCGCAGCCTGGGCCTTCTTGCCGATCTCCGCGCGCGGGCCCTTGAGCTCGGCGAGCCCCGCCTTGACGGGCGCGAAGAGCGCCTGGACGTCGCTGGCGGAGGCCTTCTCGATGAAGGTCTCGACGGCGGGGTAGGACGGGACAGGCAGTTCCTGGGGCTGGGGCTGCGGCGCGGAGGGCCTGGCG
>NZ_RAWC01000352.1:0-5260 GCF_003611685.1 Corallococcus sp. CA049B
GGCCAAGCGCGACGCCAGCGACCCCGCGCCCACCCCGGCCCGCGGCAAGTCCCGCACCGCCGTGCCCGCCGACGACTCGGAAGCGGACCTCCCCGCCCCGGATGAGAGCGCCACCGAGGCGGCCGGCCCCCAGGGCTTCCTCACCCTCGTCACGGAACCTTCCGCCCGCGTGTCCCTGGCCGGCCGTTCCCTGGGAGAAACCCCGCTCACCAAGGTCGCCCTCCCGGTGGGCAGGCACACCCTGAAGCTCATGGACGGCACCGGCCGCCCCTTGAAGCTCCTGGTGGAGATCAAACCGGACGACACCACCTCCGTCCGCGTCCCCCTGGAGATGCTGGCCAACCCCTGAACCTGTCCGACAGCCGGACAGGTTCTCGCGGCGCCACGCAATCACCCGCTGGGGTCCTCCGTACCCGAGGCATTCCGCCGGGACGTGCTCCCACGTCCTCGCGCCTCGTCCGGAGCCGCCCATGAGGATGTCCTCGCTGTCCCTGCTCGCCGCCTGCTGCCTCGCCACCACCGCCTGCACCGCCCACGCGGAGGACGCGGCCCGGCCCTCCCAGGGCGCCGGTGAGACGCGCCAGGTGGAGGACTTCCACGGCGTCTCCGTGAGCCACGGCATGCACGCGGAGGTGAAGGTGGGCCCCAAGTCCGTCCGCCTGGAGGGCTCCCCTGAGAACCTCTCCCGCATCCGTCTGGAGGTGGAGGACGGCATCCTCACCACGAACGTGGAGCGCAAGGGCTGGAGCGGCCTCAACGGGAAGGTGAAGCTCATCGTGTCCTCGCCCCGCATCGACCACGTGGAGGCCAGCGGCGGCAGCCACATGAACGCGGACGTCACCGCGTCCGATGAGTTCGACGCGGAGGCCAGCGGCGGCGCGGTGCTCAACGTGAGAGGCGTGGACGCCAAGAAGGTGGAGGCCGAGTCCAGCGGCGGCTCCGAAATCACCCTCAGCGGCCGCGCGACGCAGCTGGAGGCCGAGGCCAGCGGCGGCGCGCAGGTGCACGCCCAGAAGCTCCAGGGCATCACCGACCTGAAGGTGGAGGCCAGCGGCGGCTCCATCGTGGAGGCGGATGCCCCCTCCAGCGTGTCCGGTGACGCCTCCGGCGGCAGCATCATCCGCCTGTCGAAGCGGCCGCGGAACGCCCAGGTGGACGTCAGCGGCGGTTCGCGCCTCGACGCCTCGAACTAGCAGCGGTACCGGGAAAGGTTAGCCGGGCCCCGGGGAGTTCCCGGGGCCCGGATAGGCCCCCCACGAGGCAAAAAGAGACGCCGCACACCGGATCTCCAAGGTCATCCGGGCGACCGTCCTACCTTCCACGTGACCGCCGGCCGCACCGGAGTGCCGCCGGACAGGCGCGTGGGCCCCATGGAACGCGCTCGAGTGACCGAACGCTTCGCAGTCCCCAAGATATTGGAAGTCGGTCCCAATCCCAAACACCCAGCGTCGGTTTCGCTACGGGACTCGCAGGGGAATCCGCACCCCGCCACGCCTGCCATCCCCGACGGACTGTAAAAACGAATGCACCGCTTTCACACGGTGCGTCGTTGAGACGCGTCAGGTCGGGTCCATCCAGCGATGATGGAAAAATCCGCACGAGCGGGACTCCGCGAGCAACCTGTTCAGCGGGCCGGAGGGAAGCGGTCCGCGTTCTGACGCTCCACCATCCAGCCCGGGTACTCGGGGGGCAGCTTGGAGACGGCGTCCAGCTTCGAGAGCTGCTCGGCGCCGAGGCGCAGCTCGGACGCGGCCAGGTTGTCCTCCAGTTGGGCCTGCGTCTTCGCGCCGAGGATGACGGTGGTGACGTGCGGCTGGTGCAAGAGCCACGCGAGCGCCACGCGCGCCACGGTGGTGCCCGTCTCCTTCGCGACCTCATCCATCACGTCGATGGCGTTGTACGCGCGCTCGCGGTCCACGGGCGGGAAGTCGAAGGTGGTGCGGCGGGCGCCCTCGGGGCCTTCTGCGTCGCGGCGGTACTTGCCGGAGAGGAAGCCGCCCGCGAGCGGGCTCCACACCATCAGGCCCACCTGCTGGTCCTTCATCAGCGGCACCAGCTCGCGCTCCAGGTCGCGGCCGGCGATGGAGTAGTAGGCCTGGAGCGATTCGAAGCGGGACAGGCCGCGGTGGTCGCTGATGCCCAGCGCCTTCATCAGCTGCCACGCGGCCAGGTTGGACGCGCCCAGGTAGCGCACCTTGCCCTGGCGCACGAGGTCGTCCAGCGCGCGCAGCGTCTCCTCCAGCGGCGTGGCCACGTCGTAGCCGTGGATCTGCAGGAGGTCGATGTGGTCCGTGCCCAGGCGCTTCAGGCTCGCGTGCACGGAGTCGAAGAGGTGGTAGCGGGACAGGCCGGTCTCGTTCTGGCCCGGGCCCATGCGGCCGCGCACCTTGGTGGCCAGCACCACCTGCGAGCGCTTCTGGGCCAACGCCTTGCCGAGCAGCTCCTCCGACTGCCCGTTCGAATACACGTTCGCGGTGTCGAAGAAGTTGATGCCCGCGTCCAGGCACCGGCCCACCAGCGCGTCGGCCTCCGTCTGGCCCTGCTGCCCGATGTTCTTCCAGATGCCCTCGCCGCCGAAGGTCATGGCGCCGAAACACAGTTCAGAGACAAACAGGCCGGTGCGGCCCAGCGGACGGTAGTGCATGTGCGTGTCACCTTGGGTGGAAGTGAAGGCGGCCCCACATAACGCCCGGTGTCCGGCCCCGCAGCGGGAAGGCACGCGATGACGGCCGCGCGCCGCTTCGTGGGCTGGGACCTGACGGACCCCTTCGCCCGCGCGCCCCGCCCCGTGGACGAGGCCATGGTGGACGGTGACGGCCGCGTGCGCTTCTCCCAGCGCGTCTGGCCCACGGCGCGGGCCGGGCACGGGCTGGACCCGGAGGCGCTCGCGGAGGCCTTCGCAATGAAGCCCGGCGACGTGGTGGTGGTGGACGGTCCGCAGGCGCTGGCGAACCCCGGCGCGAAGGTGCGGGACGCGGAAGCGCGGCTGCGCGCTCCGGGCCGTACCCCGGACGTGCTGCCCGTGCCCGGCGCGCCCTTCGCGGGCTTCGTGCGCGGCAGCGTGCTGCTGTTCGCCGCGCTGCGGGCCCATGCCCGGGTGCCCATGCTGGACCTGGACACGCCGTCGCTGTCACACGCGCGCCTGTTCGAGGCCTTCCCCGGCGCCACCTGGCGCGCGCTGGCTGTGGAGAAGTTGGGGGCAAAGTCCACGCCGGAGGGACGCGCCCGGAGACAGGCCCTGCTGGAGTCCTCCGGTCTGCGCTTCGGGGACTCAGGGACGTGCACGCACGACCAGCTGGATGCCGCGCTCTGCGCCTGGCTGGGATGGCTCACGCGAACCCGGCCCCGGGACGTCATCGCGGTGGGCCGGCCCCTCACGCACGACACGGATGGAACACTGCGCGAGGGGCGCATCCTGGACCTGGACCGCGCTCACGCCGTGAGCCCGTGAGGACTCAGCGCCCGCGCACCGGGTCTTCGTGATGGTCGTGCCCTGGCCCGCCGAAGGTTCCGGGCCAGGGTTCCTCCGCGGGCTTCAGGCCGGGAATCGGGAAGCGCCGGAAGCGGGCCCGGCTGTAGGCGAAGGGCGGATCGCAATCGCCGCACGTGTCCGCCCCGTCCATCATCACCACGCTGTCCGGCCCCAGCTCCAGGAACTGCGCGGGCGTGGCCGCGTTCGGCACCGGGCACTGGAACACCTCGCTGCCGTCCTTCGCGCTCACCGCGAACAGCACCGGCCCCGCCGCGTTCATGCCCGTGCCCACCACCACCGTCTCCGGCGCCTGGCCCGGCCAGGCCGTCCAGCTCGCCAGCCGCACCTCCGGCGCCACCGGCCCCGGCCACCCCTGGAACCCGTGCGTCCAGGACGGCGTGAGCTCCGGCAACGCGTAGCCCTCCAGCGTCCACCCGCCCGCGGTGTCGTCCTCGGAGGGCGAGGGAATCACGTGCGCGGAGGTCGCCAGCGCGCGGCCCAGCCCCCGGGGGAAGGTCTGTGAACCCACCGGCTGCCCGTCCTGCGTGCGCAGCGCCTGCGTGGAGCGCTCGTTGAGCAGGATGCCGTTCACGATGGCCAGCTCCCCCGCGGCGAAGGCCTCCGTCTTGCGCCAGCGCGGCACCCCGTCCTGCGAGAACGCCATCAACAACGTCGGCGCTCCCGGATACAGCGGCGCTCCCACGTTCTGCGTCTGTCCAAACGCCAGGTACAAATCCCCCGCCGCGTCGGACGCAACACCATACGGGTGCGGGTGGTTGCACTCCGCGAGCAGCGGATCCTCCAACGCCTGCGCGGACACCATCCCGCCAAAGGCATCCAACACCACCAGGAAGTACTGCCGGCACAGCGTGTCGCGCGACGTGCCCGCCGGGTACGCCTCGAAGAGCGCCGCCAGCCGGTCCGGCTGCATCACCCCCAGGCGCGCCATGAACACCGTCGTCAGGCCTTGCGTGAAGTCCGGCCGCGCCGTCGTCAAATCGAACGTCCACCGGGGCGCACCCGTCACCCGGTCCAGCAGCGACACCTGCCCGGACAGCGGCAGGTCCATGCACAACAGCCGGTCGTTCCACAGCATGCACCGGCGCCCGGACGTGCTCGCGCGCACCGGCACCGGGCCCGCCGCGTCCAGCAGCGCCGGCACGAAGAAGCCCACCAGCGTCACGTCCCCCGTGGGCCCCACCAGCAGGTCGTGCAGCGCCTCGCCGTTGGAGTCCGCGTCGTAGGTCCAGTCCGGCGCCAGCGCCGTCGCGGCGGGGCGCTCGCAGACGGAGCCCTTGCACTTCCCCAGTCCCTGGCAGGGGCTGGCCGACGTGCAGGTGAAGTTGTCCGGCGGGTCGCGGCGCTGGCACGTCCCGTCCAGGCACACGTCCGCCACGTCACAGCCGCGCTCCGGGCCGCAGAACGTCCCGTCCGGCGCCTTCGCCAGCGTGCACCCCACCTTCGGGTCGCACACGCCCACCTGGCACTTGCCGTCCCCCGGGCATGGCGGCGCCGGCACCGACGTGCAGCCGTCCAGCGGGTTGCACACGTCCGTGGTGCACGCGTCGCCGTCGTCGCAGGCGCGCTCCGTCCCCCTGCACCGCCCGGCCGCGCACGCGGCGCCCAGGATGCACGCGTTGCCCGGGTCGCACGCCGCGCCGTCCGGCTCCTGCGTCTCCACGCACTTCTCCGTCGCCACGTCGAACGTGGCGGTGTGGCAGGCCACCGGCGTGGGGCAGTCCGGGTACGGGTTCGCTTCCCCGCGCAGCTCCACCCGCACCTCCCCTC
>NZ_RAWC01000353.1:0-5227 GCF_003611685.1 Corallococcus sp. CA049B
AGCTTGGGCTGCGCGGCCATCTCCGCATCCGTGGCCAGCTGGCCCGGCTGGTACGAACGGACCGTGGACTCGTAGTTGTCGTACACGCCGTTGATGAGGTTGCGCAGCATCTCCTTGTGCTGCTCCTCCATCAACTCGCGCACGACCTCCGCCAGGTTCTCCGCGTTGAGGATGTCCGCGTAGGACGTCTTCTTGGACGCGAGGATGTTCCCGCCCACGAACAGGTGGGTGATGATGTGGGGGTTGTTGACGCCCGAGTCCTCGGTCTGGACGTGGTAGACCTTCCCCTTGTGCTTGATGTTGTGATTGAAGCCGGTGACGGCTTTTTCGAAGGTTTTCGCCATTGCCGAGGTCGGGCACCGTAGCAGCGGGGTCCAGGCTTCACAAGGTAAGCGTCACGCGTCCCGCACCTCTTTTACGCGTGCCTGCCCGCTCCCCGGGGTGTGCGTCCGCCACCTCCCGCGACGCTCGGTGTGCGGATCCGCACGGGGACACCAGCCTGGCGGGCATGGGCGCCTCTGTTGAAAAGCCGAAACGCCCTGGGGTACGTAAACCCCTCTGACGATCGCGCCGTCAGTCCCTCCCTCCCTGCCGCGGACCGGAACACCACCGATGAAGAAGCCGGACACCATCGCGGACAAGGTCCGCCTGCAGGATGCCCAGGCGCTCGCGCAGGGCTACTCGCCCGCCATCCGCGCCATGGAGATCGCCTCCATCATCGCGTTCGTGGGCCTGGAGAGCGTGCTCGTCTACAAGCTCTGGAGCACCCACCACACCGGGCCGTGGATGCTGACCCTGGCGGTGGTGCTGGGCTACCTGGCCGCGGACTTCGTGTCCGGCTTCGTCCACTGGATGGGCGACACGTGGGGATCCACGGAGATGCCCGTCCTGGGCAAGGCGTTCATCCGCCCCTTCCGCGAGCACCACGTGGACGAGAAGGCCATCACCCGCCACGACTTCGTGGAGACCAACGGCAACAACTGCCTCGTGTCGCTGCCGGTGGCCGCGCTCGCGGTGGCCATCCCGCTCGCCGGCCCGGGCTGGGTGTTCCTGGCCGCGTTCCTGGGCGCGATGATCTTCTGGGTGATGGCGACCAACCAGTTCCACAAGTGGTCGCACCTGGATGAGCCGCCCGCGATCATCCACTTCCTGCAGCGCGTGCACCTCATCCTGCCGCCGGACCACCACCGCATCCACCACACCAAGCCCTTCAACCAGTACTACTGCATCACCGTGGGCTGGATGAACCGGCCGCTGAAGATGATCCACTTCTTCCCGCTGATGGAGCGGCTCATCACCTGGGCCACCGGTCAGCTGCCGCGCCAGGACGACATCGGCACGGAGGCCGCCCAGGCGCTCGTCGCCGTGGACGGCGCCCAGGAGCTGCCCGTCATCCAGGCCGCCAAGGAGCTGCTCAAGTCCTCCGCCGAGGAGCCCACGGCGAGCGTCTCCACGCCCCCCGTGCGCTGAGGCGGCAGGCCCGCCTAGAAGCGCAGGTCCACCTGCTCCGCGGAAGGAATGGGGCGCCCCAGGAAGCGGGCCCCCACCTCCACGAAGCGCTCCGGCACGTCGGTGACGAAGAAGGCGTGCTCGGGCGCGCCCCCGGGCTCCGGAGCCGCTGGAGCAAGCAGCCCCCGCTCCTCCAGCAGCTGTGCCACCGCCTCCGCCGTGGCCTCCGCCGAGTCCACCAGCGACACGTGCGGCCCCACGACCTCGGCGATGACGCCCTTGAGCAGCGGGTAGTGGGTGCAGCCCAGCACCAGCGTGTCCACGCCGTCGCGCGCGAAGCCGGCCAGGTACTCGCGGGCCACGAGCAGCGGCACGTCGCCGTTCGTCCACCCCTCTTCCGCCAGGGGCACGAAGAGCGGGCACGCCGTCGCCTTCACCGCGACCTTCGGGTTGCCCGCCTCCAGCGCCCGCTGGTACGCGCCGGAGCGGACGGTGCCCGGCGTTCCGATGATGCCCACGCCGCCGCCCCGGGTGCGCTGGAGCGCCGTGCGGGCCCCGGGCTCGATCACGCCCAGCACCGGCACCGGCAGCGCGGCCTGGAGGGCGGGCAGCGCCGCGGCGGAGGCCGTGTTGCACGCCACCACCAGCAGCTTGATGCCACGCTCCAGCAGGAACTCCGCGTTCTTCAGCGAGTAGCGCGTCACCACCTCGCCGGACTTGGTGCCGTAGGGCACGCGCGCCGTGTCCCCCAGGTAGAGCGTGCGCTCGTGGGGGAGCCGCGCCATGAGCGCCTTGAGGACCGTGAGGCCTCCGATGCCGGAGTCGAACACGCCGATGGGACCGTGGCTGTCTTGCCGCATGGGGTGAGTCCCTATCACGTTTGATGCCAACGCCCCCCGCACCGCCCGCGTGCCCCCTGAACGCATGAAGGGCCGGAAGCCTGGAAGGCCTCCGACCCTTTCATGCGGCCCGTTCCGGGTGGACCCCGCGACTACTGCACGCGGTCCAGCGGCGCGATGGGGGGATTCTGCGTGCCGGGGAAGCTGTGGGCGTAGACGCGCAGGCTCAGCATGTCCGCCCCCCGGGGAGAGATGTAGCGCCGGCCGCCCGTGCCGTTCGCCTGCAACGACACGAAGTACTCACCGGGGCGCAGGAACTCGAAGACCGCCGGGGACTCGTTGCAGGAGAACCACTGGCCCGCCTCACCGTAGACCCACTCCAGGGTGTGCATGTCCTGGAAGTTGATGCCCACCTCGCTCACGCCCGCCTGGCCGCAGGTGAGCGGCTCCCCGGATTCATAGAGCTGCCAGCCCACCACGGCGCCACCAATGGCCCAGGTGTTCGCCGTGATGGAGGCCGGGATGCCGGCCTGCGACGTGAAGGCGCCGCCGTAGTAGTAGAGAGGCCGCTCAAGAGCGTCGATGGCCACGACCTCCAGGTAGTGCTGCCCGGGGGCCATGTCCGGCGTCTCCACGTAACGGCCCTGGCTGCCCTGGTTGCAGTTGAAGCGCCCCCACGGGCCGTCATCCACGCGGGCATCCACATAGGCCACCCCGGCCTGGCCGCACGAGGGGTAGGACGTGCCCGCCTCCGTGGGGAACACCCAGTTCACATAGGCGTAGGAGGTGGCGCCCGTGTTGCCCGTGTTGAAGTTGATGGGCACCGCCACGTTGCCGTCCACGGAGAACGTGCCGCGGTACGAGTAGACCGCCACGCCGTCGTAGTCCACCGCCTGCGCCGTGAACGAGTACGTGCCGGGCGCGAAGTCGTGCAGGACGATGCCGTCGAAGCCGTTCGCCGAGCAGGGATACTTGCCGTCACCCTCGAGGATCTCGCCGTCGATGTAGATGTCGACGCCATCGATGTTCCGCATCTGGCCGCAGGTGGCGCCGTCGAAGCTCCACGACATCCGGACGTCGCCGGGGTAGCGCGGGTGGTTGCTTTCAACGACGCAGCCGGTGAGTCCAGAGGAGAAGCAGAGGAATGCGGCGAGCGTTCTCGCGTTCATGATGGGCATCCGTGGTTCGGGATGGGTGAGGTCGTCGGCCCGGAACAACCCTCCAGACGACCGACCCCGGGAATTATTCAGTGCCGTCCAAAGCAACCGGGCGTTGTCGGCGGGTTTGACCCACCCGAGGACGGAATGTTACGCGCTGGACCCCATGATACCCCACCTGCCCCTGGCCTTTGGCGCCATGAACTACGTGGAGATCATCCGCGACGCGTCGTTCATCGAGCTCGCGGTGCTCCTCCTCCTCATG
The DNA here is from genome assembly GCF_003611685.1 of Corallococcus sp. CA049B. Classification (NCBI taxonomy): domain Bacteria; kingdom Pseudomonadati; phylum Myxococcota; class Myxococcia; order Myxococcales; family Myxococcaceae; genus Corallococcus; species Corallococcus sp. CA049B. Next base: position 3,711 of record NZ_RAWC01000353.1, read on the forward strand.
GGCGTGTCGGTCGCCTCCTGGGCCCTCATCGCCATGAAGGCCACCCAGTTGTCGCGTGCCCGCGCCCAGTCGCTCACCTTTCTCGACACGTTCTGGAAGGCGTCACGGTTGGAAGCCATCTACCAGTCCGCCCAGAAGCTGGAGGGCTCGCCGCTGTCGAAGGTGTTCTGCGCGGGCTACGAGGAGCTGAGCAAGCTGGCGCAGACGGGCACCCAGGACGGCGGCGCCGAGGCCGCGATGAGCGCCAAGCTGGGCGGCATCGAGAACGTGGAGCGCGCGCTCAACCGCGCGGCCACGGCGCAGATCACGGAGCTGGAGAACCGCGTGTCCTTCCTGGGCACGGTGGGCGCCGCGTCGCCGTTCGTGGGCCTGTTCGGCACGGTGATTGGCATCCTGGGCGCGTTCAACAACATCGCGGAGCAGGGCAACGCCACGCTGGCCACGGTGGCGGCGCCGGTGGGCAACGCTCTCTTCGCCACGGCGGCGGGGCTGTTCGCGGCCATCCCGGCGGTGGTCGCGTACAACTCGTTCGTCAGCCGCATCAAGGTGTTCGACACGGAGATGTCCAACTTCTCCGCGGACTTCCTCAACATCATCAAGCGGCACTTCTTCCGCTAGGGGACCCGGCACATGGGCATGGGCGGAGGCAAGGGCGGCGGTGGACGCACCACCATGAGCGAGATCAACGTCACGCCCATGGTGGACGTGATGCTGGTGCTGCTCATCATCTTCATGGTGACGGCGCCCCTCATCCAGCAGGGCGTGAAGGTGAACCTCCCGGAGACGAAGGCGGCCCCGGTGGAGGCGACGGAGAAGAAGGTCGTCCTCTCCATCGACGCGGGGCGCAAGGTCTACATCGGGGACGCGGAAGTCGCGCTGGAGGAGCTGGAGACGAAGCTCGCCGCCAACGCCAAGGCGCAGGCGGATAAAGAAGTGTACCTCCACGCGGACCGGGACGTGCCGTACGGCGTGGTGGTGGAGGTGATGGCCGCGGCCCAGCGCGCGGGCATCGCCAACGTGGGGATGATCACGGAACCCGCCACGGGCTCCAAGGCGTCCAACTCCGGCAAGGCACCCACCAAGGGCAAGCCCAAGGAGGCGAAGCGCTAGCCCATGAGCTCCGCGGTTTCCCACAGCCTGCTGGTGTCACGGCCCACGCGGCTGTCGCGCTTCCTCGTCGTCTCCGTGGTCGGGCACGTGGCGGTGGTCGCGGCGGCGCTGCTCTACGCGCGCCTCTCGTCCGCGCCGAAGGTGAACCTGGACCAGAAGCCCATCAACGCGTCGCTGGTGCGGCTGGGCAAGCCGCGCGACCCCAAGCTCCTGCCGCGCAAGGAAGTGGCGCAGCCGCCGCCCAAGGAGGTCGTGGCGAAACCCACGCCCACGCCTCCCGCGGAGACGCCCGCGCCCTCCCCGGCCGCCGTGGCGGTGCCCGGCGTGAAGCCCGCCCCGGCCCCCGCGCCCCAGAAGGGGGAGGCGACCGCGGAGGACCGGCGCAAGAAGCTCTTCGGCGCGTTCGA
>NZ_RAWC01000354.1:0-5204 GCF_003611685.1 Corallococcus sp. CA049B
GGGCGGGCTTGCCCTGTTCGGACAGGCGTTGGGCTTCGGCGGCGCGGGCCTCTTCGGCGAGGCGGGCGGCTTCGGCGGCGCGGGCCTCTTCGGCGAGGCGGGCGGCTTCGGCTTCGGCGCGAACGCGAGCTTCCTCGGCGAGGCGTGCAGCTTCGATTCGAGCGGCCTCTTCGGCGAGGCGGGCTTCCTCCTCCGCGCGAAGGCGAGCCTCCTCCGCGAGACGCGCTTCTTCCTCCGCGCGAAGGCGCGCTTCTTCCGCGAGCCGAGCTTCTTCCGCGAGCCGTGCCTCTTCCGCGAGGCGAGCCTCTTCGGCCAGCCGCGCCTCTTCTTCAGCACGAAGCCGGGCTTCTTCCGCGAGCCGTGCCTCTTCCGCTGCGCGGAGGCGGGCCTCTTCCGCGAGGCGAGCCTCTTCCGCGAGGCGCGCCTCTTCGGCCAGACGGGCCTCTTCCGCGAGGCGAGCCTCTTCGGCCAGACGGGCCTCTTCCGCGAGGCGAGCCTCTTCGGCCAGACGCGCCTCCTCCTCCGCACGAAGCCGGGCTTCTTCCGCGAGGCGAGCCTCCTCGGCCAGTCGCGCCTCTTCGGCTAGGCGAGCCTCCTCCGCGAGGCGCGCCTCTTCCTCCGCACGAAGGCGAGCCTCCTTCGCAAGCCGAGCTTCCTCTGCAAGCCGAGCCTCTTCTTCCGCACGAAGGCGAGCCTCCTCCGCGAGCCGGGCCTCTTCGGCGAGGCGAGCCTCTTCGGCCAGACGGGCCTCTTCCGCGAGGCGGGCCTCTTCCGCGAGGCGAGCCTCTTCCTCCGCACGATGGCGCGCTTCTTCAGCCAGGCGCGCTTCCTCGGCGAGTCGAGCTTCTTCAATCGCGCGAAGCCGAGCCTCTTCGGCCAAGCGTGCTTCTTCCGCCAGTCGGGCCTCTTCCTCTGCACGGAGTCTGGCTTCCTCTGCGAGGCGCGCTTCCTCCTCCGCGCGAAGACGGGCCTCCTCAGCGAGGCGAGCTTCTTCGGCGAGGCGGGCTTCCTCCTCCGCACGAAGGCGAGCCTCTTCAGCAAGTCGGGCCTCTGCCTCTGCGCGAAGGCGAGCCTCTTCGGCCAGACGTGCTTCTTCGGCGAGGCGGGCCTCTTCTTCTGCACGAAGGCGAGCCTCTTCCGCGAGTCGGGCTTCCTCTTCCGCGCGGAGGCGGGCCTCTTCGGCCAGACGCGCCTCCTCCGCGAGGCGAGCCTCTTCGGCCAGACGCGCCTCCTCCGCGAGGCGAGCCTCTTCGGCCAGACGCGCCTCCTCCGCGAGACGTGCCTCTTCGGCCAGACGCGCCTCCTCCGCGAGGCGAGTCTCTTCGGCCAGACGCGCCTCCTCCGCGAGGCGAGCCTCTTCGGCCAGACGCGCCTCTTCGGCGAGACGTGCCTCCTCGGCAAGGCGAGCCACTTCCTCCGCACGCAGCCGAGCCTCTTCGGCGAGACGTGCCTCTTCGGCTAGCCGAGCTTCTTCTTCCGCGCGCAGGCGCGCTTCTTCGGCCAGCCGTGCTTCCTCAGCGATACGTGCTTCCTCGATCGCGCGAAGCCGAGCCTCTTCCGCGAGGCGCGCCTCTTCGGCCAGACGGGCTTCTTCTTCAGCACGAAGCCGCGCCTCTTCCGCGAGCCGAGCCTCTTCTGCTGCGCGAAGGCGGGCTTCTTCGGCGACCCGAGCCTCCTCAGCCAGTCGCGCCTCTTCCGCGAGGCGGGCCTCTTCGGCCAACCGCGCCTCTTCTTCAGCACGAAGCCGGGCTTCTTCCGCGAGGCGGGCCTCCTCGGCCAGACGTGCCTCCTCGGCCAGTCGAGCCTCTTCGGCCAGTCGAGCCTCTTCGGCCAGCCGGGCCTCTTCGGCGAGGCGTGCCTCTTCCGCGAGGCGAGCCTCCTCGGCCAGACGTGCCTCCTCCGCGAGCCGTGCCTCTTCCGCGAGGCGGGCCTCCTCCGCCAGCCGCGCCTCTTCGGCGAGGCGGGCCTCCTCAGCCAGCCGCGCCTCTTCGGCGAGGCGTGCCTCTTCCGCGAGGCGGGCCTCCTCGGCCAGACGTGCCTCTTCAGCGAGGCGAGCCTCTTCGGCCAGACGTGCCTCTTCAGCCAGTCGCGCCTCTTCCACGAGGCGGGCCTCTTCAAGCGCGCGAAGCCGAGCCTCTTCGGCCAGTCGTGCTTCTTCCGCCAGCCGGGCTTCTTCCTCAGCCCGCAGCCGAGCTTCCTCTACGAGACGAGCCTCTTCTGCGAGGCGGGCCTCTTCTTCCGCACGAAGGCGGGCTTCCTCTGCGAGACGAGCCTCTTCGGCGAGGCGGGCCTCTTCTTCCGCACGCAGACGAGCCTCTTCGGCGAGGCGGGCCTCTTCCTCCGCACGCAGCCGAGCTTCTTCGGCGAGACGAGCCTCTTCGGCCAGACGTGCCTCTTCGGCGAGGCGGGCCTCTTCCGCGAGACGGGCCTCTTCGGCCAGGCGAGCCTCTTCTGCGAGACGAGCCTCTTCCTCTGCACGAAGGCGGGCTTCCTCCGCGAGGCGAGCCTCTTCGGCGAGCCGTGCTTCCTCTTCGGCACGAAGGCGAGCCTCTTCCTCCGCGCGAAGCCGTGCCTCTTCGGCCAGACGCGCCTCTTCCGCCAGTCGCGCTTCCTCCTCCGCGCGAAGGCGAGCTTCTTCCGCGAGGCGGGCCTCTTCGGCCAGTCGCGCCTCTTCGGCGAGCCGAGCTTCTTCCTCCGCGCGAAGCCGTGCCTCCTCCGCAAGGCGGGCTTCCTCCTCGGCACGAAGGCGAGCCTCTTCGGCGAGACGCTCGGCTTCAATGCGCGCCTCTTCGGCGAGGCGAGCCTCCTCCGCGAGCCGCTCCGCTTCGATGCGCGCCAACTCCGCCAGCCGAGCCTCTTCGGCAAGTCGCTCTGCTTCGATGCGCGCCAACTCCGCCAGCCGAGCCTCTTCGGCGAGTCGCTCTGCTTCAATGCGCGCAAGCTCCGCCAACCGCGCCTCTTCCGCCAGCCGCTCCGCTTCAATGCGCGCAAGCTCCGCGAGCCGGGCCTCCTCCGCCAGCCGCTCCGCTTCCAGCCGCTCCGCTTCGATGCGCGCCAGCTCCGCGAGCCGGGCCTCCTCCGCCAGCCGCTCCGCTTCCAGCCGCTCCGCTTCGATGCGCGCAAGCTCCGCGAGCCGGGCCTCCTCCGCCAGCCGCTCTGCTTCGATGCGCGCCAACTCCGCGAGCCGGGCCTCCTCCGCCAGCCGCTCCGCTTCCAGCCGCGCCAGCTCCGCCAATCGCGCCTCTTCCGCGATCCGCTCCGCTTCGATGCGCGCCAGCTCCGCGAGCCGGGCCTCCTCCGCCAGCCGCTCCGCCTCCCGCCGCGCTTCCTCTTCCGCCCGGAGCCGTGCCTCCTCCGCCAGCCGTGCCTCTTCCAGCGCCCGGAGCCGAGCCTCTTCCGCCAGCCGCTCCGCCTCGATGCGCGCCAGCTCCGCCAGCCGCGCCTCTTCCGCCAGCCGGGCCTCCTCCGCCAGGCGCTCCGCCTCCAGCCGCGCCAGCTCCGCGAGCCTCGCCTCCTCCGCGCGCCGCTCCGCCTCCTCGCGACGGCGCGCCTCTTCGATGGCCCAGGCCTCCTCTTCCGCCTGACGCAGCTCCTCCTCGCGCCGCAGCCGCTCGCGCTCCTCCCACTCCTCCACCGACAGGGCCTCGATGCGGCCCTCGCGCTCCAACACCCGCAGCAGCGCCTGCTGTGCCCCCGTCAGCGACTCCGGCCTTCGGAAGGCCCCCAGCGTCTCCAGCAAGCCCCGCTCCGACGCATCCGTCAGCCACGGCTCGCACGCCGCCACCTCCGGGCAGCGGTAGACCCTCGCGGGCACGGGCTCACTGGGCGCCGGCTCCAACGCCGCCCGCACCACCCGCACGCCCGCGATGGGCGCGAAGCCCCCCGCCGCCTCCACCACCTCCGCCTCGAAGTCCGCGCGCTCCGCGAGCTCGCTCAGCCGCCGCACCTGCGCCAGCACCTGCTGCTCGTGCACCACCGCGGGCTTGAGCCCGCTGTCCTCCAGCAGCTCCTCGTCCGGCGCCGCCGCCCCACCCCGCGCCCACAGCGCGTCCAGGGCGTCCACGCCCAACAACCCGTTCTGGAAGAGCGCCTGCGCGGGCGTCTGGTAGCCGAAGCCCAGCTTCGCGCCCACCAGGTCGCCCTCGCGCAGCCACAGCGCGGACTCGCGTCCACCGGCGTGCAGCGTCAGCCGGCCGGTGGCTCGGGACTTGTGGGCGGCATACAGCGCTTCGGCGACCTGCGAGGCGGACATTCGGCCACGGAGTGTAGCCCGTCCCGCTCGCCCCTCAATTCGACGGCGGTGCCTGCCTGGCCGCTGTCCCCAGCTGCACCTGACGCAGCGCCTCGTAGGCGCCAATCCCCACCGACGTCGAAAGATTCAAGCTCCGGCGCTCCGGAAGCATGGGGATGGTCACCGGCGTCCCCGTCCCCCCCTCCATCACCTCCGGCAACAGCCCCGTCACCTCCGAGCCGAACACCAGGTGGTCCCCCGGCTCGAACCGCGCCGCGTACAGCGACGTCTCCGCCCGGGCGGAGAACAGCCACCGCCGGGCCTGGGGGTACTCCGCGACATAGGCGTCGTAGGTGGGGTACAGCTTCAGGAACACCTTGTCCCAGTAGTCCAGCCCCGCCCGCTTCAGGTTCCGGTCGTCGATGGAGAACCCCAGGGGCTCCACCAGGATGAGCCGGCACCCCGTCACAGCGCACAGCCGGGCCACGTTGCCGGTGTTGGGCGGAATCTGCGGGGAGACGAGGACCAGATGCAGGGGGGACGCCAGGGGCTCAAGCATGGGATAGAACACCGGACATGCACTGGAGGGTGACCAACGAAACGCGGCAGCGGCTGCTCGCGGACCGCGCAGAACGCGCCGAGTCCTTCGTCCAGCGCTTCCAGGGGCTCATGGGCCGCGCCTCGCTGCCCATGGGGGGCGGGATGCACATCGAGCCCTGCAACTCCATCCACACCTTCTTCATGCGCATCCCCATCGACGTCGCCTTCCTGGACGCGGAAGGGTGCATCGTCAAGCAACTGTCCGCCATGCCGCCCTGGCGCACCTCGTCCATCTACTTCAAGGCCCGCTCCGTCCTGGAGCTGCCCGCCGGGGTCCTCCTGGCCAGCGGCACCCAGGAGGGCGACCGCCTGGTCTTCGCCCCGGGAGAGGCCCCGGGCGCCTAGGGGTCCCAAGGGCCCGTGCCTTCCCACC
>NZ_RAWC01000355.1:0-5202 GCF_003611685.1 Corallococcus sp. CA049B
CCCTGGCGGCGGTGACCCGGGCGCGGCGGCTGGCCCGCTCCGAAGAAGAGCGCAGCGCGGCGGCCATCTACGAGGGCGTCATCCTGGCGGACATGGGGCGGCGCGATGAAGCGCTGGCGTCGTTCCGGGCGGGCTTGTTGCTGGCCCCGGAGGCGAAGCTGCCGGCGAAGGTGTCACCCAAGGTGGAGGGGGACTTCGAGTCGGTGCGGAGCGCGGTGCGGCAGGAGCGCGCGGCGCTGGAGAAGCCGGCGGACGCGCCGGTGGTGGAGCGTCCGGCGGCGTTGAGCCCGCCCCAGGTCGCGGCGGCGCCTGCTCCGGGCGTGGACTTGAAGGCGGATGCCCGTGAGCGCGGGATGCGCCGGGTGCCGACGGTGTCGTGGGTGCTGCTGGGCACGGGGGTGGTGGCGGGCGGTGTGGGGTCCATCATCGGGCTCCAGTCGCGCGGCAACGTGAGCTCCGCGCGCGAGGCGGACCTGTCCACGGACGTGGGCGGGCATCTGGACGATGCGCGGGGGCAGGCGGTCGTGGCGAACGTGCTCTTCGGCACGGCTCTGGCGGCGGCGGTGGGCGCCGTCACCACGTACTTCCTCGGCGGTGAGTCCACGGCGTCGGCGGGGACTCCGTGAGGATTCGGCTCGCGTTGACGCTGGGGATGTTGATGCTGGGCGGCTGCACCGTGCCCGTCGATGACGACGTCATCCTGCGGAGGTTCTGTTCTAACACCGGCGTAGACTTCCAGGACGCGACGGTCCGGCTGACGGATCCGGCAGCCTGTGACCGGGGCATGGCGGTGGAGGTCCGGAGTGAGAACGCCAGCCCTGGCTGCGTCCAGGTCTCGCTCCAGGATGGCGACAAGCGGCTGCTCGCATCCACCCAGTTGCTGGGACCGACGCAGGTCACGCCGGAGCAGGCTCGCGGTCTGCGCATCCTGCTCTCGGAGGCACAGGGGACCACGTTCCGGCTGATTGCGGAGTCCTTCGCGGGCAATGCGTGCGACGGCGTTGCGACCACCAAGCTCCTACGGTTCGTCGAGGTCCCCCAGGGCAAGGTGCAGGGCGTCCAGCTCGATGTGTCCCAGAGCGACGAGGACGGCGATGGTCATCCGTCCATCGCCACGGGAGGCACGGACTGCGATGACGCGAACGCGGACATCCACCCGGGCGCGGAGGAACTGTGCGACGGCGTGGACAACAACTGCGTGGACGGTGAGTCGGATGCCCCGGGCATGCGGACGTGGTTCCTGGACCAGGATGGTGACGGCTACGGAGTGGCCGTGCTGGCGTGCGCGGAACCCGCGGGGCAACTGGCGGAACAGGGCGGAGATTGCGACGAGTCGGACGCCACCATTCATCCCGGTCAAAGCGAACTGCGCTGCGACGGTCGTGACGACAACTGCGACGGCGCGAAGGATGAAGGACTGGCCATCCTGACATGGTACCGGGACGCGGATGGGGACGGGTATGGCGACGTGACCCAGGCCGTCTCGGGTTGCGCAGCGCCTGCTGGCTACGTGACCAGCGCCACGGACTGCGATGACACCACCGCAGCCATCCGTCCCGAGGTTGTGGAAACAAAGGACCTCAAAGACAACAACTGCAATGGCGCCATTGACGATGGTCTCTACCCAGGCCCTCGAATGGCCGCCACCTGGCTCACCAATCTAGCAGTGACGCCCACGGGAACGGTCTGGGGATGGGGTAGCAATCCATACAATCTTCTGGGGGATGTGCCCGACACCAACCACCCTACCCGTATTCATGAATCAGTGCTCAAGGACATAACAACCATCGCCGCAGGCATGAATCACGCATTGGCACTCTTGCGGGACGGGACCGTGATGTCCTGGGGGGACAATCCCTACGGGCAACTTGGGATTGGACCTCATGGTTCACCCTCCACTCCACAGCGGATTCAAGGACTTAAGGATGTCGTCGCCATTGCCGCTGGAGCCAATCATTCCCTGGCGCTCACGCGAGCCGGCACGGTGTGGGCTTGGGGCAATAATGAGTGGGGCCAGTTGGGCGACGGCAGCCAGAAGAATCGCGATTCCCCTGCCCTGATCCCGGGAATGACAGGCGCCATCGCCATCACCGCGAAGGCCAACAAATCACTGGCTCTGCGCGCGGATGGCACTGTCTGGCTCCTCTACGACGTGGGAACCGGGAATATCCCTTCCATGGTCCCCGGGCTGACAGGCGTCGCGGCAATCGCCTCAATGAGCGGCCCTGACTTGGCATTGAAGAAGGACGCAACCGTCTGGGTATGGGATTACGACGGTATCCGGACGCCCCCCCAGCAGGTCCCGGGCATCACGACCGTGACGGCTCTTGTGACCAGCGCCAACCATGTGCTCGCACTGAAGCAGGATGGAACTGTCTGGGCATGGGGGGGGAACTATGCAGGCCAGCTTGGAGATGGAACCACCACGGGCCGCGCGACTCCAGCTCAGATCCCAGGACTCACGACCGTCGCATCCCTGGCAGCAGGCAACGAACACTCCCTGGCCGTAAAACAAGACGGAAGCGTCTGGGGCTGGGGGTACAATGCATTCGGCCCGTTCGAAACTCCGGAAATAGATGCCCGCACACCGAACCAAATTGCAGCCCCCGGAGCCTGGAGCCTGACTTCGCAGTGACCTAGCCCGTCACTCCGCCGCGAGGTTGAGCTTGAAGACGTTGTCCTGGCCCGCCTTCACCTCGAACGAGCGGGTCACGTCCTTGCCCAGCTCCTTGTTCACGACGCGCACCTGATGCACGCCCTCCGTCGCCTCCACGGCGGCGAAGGGTGTCTGTCCCAGGGGCTTGCCGTCCAGGGACACCATGCCGAACGGACGGACGCGGAACTCCACCCTGCCCTTGGGCAGGTCGCGCCGGACCGGCGTGGCCACGCGGCGGACCGGCGGTGCGACCGGACTGGTCGTCGCGGGCTTCACGGCAACGGTGGGGCGCGGAGTCGGCGCCACCTCCGCCACCACGCCCGCGTCGCGCACCTCGGCGGAGTTCTCTGTCGCGGGCTTCACCTCGGCCACGACGGCGGGAGTGCCACTGTCCACCGTCTCGGCCGCCACCGGTTCCACGCGCGCCTCCGCCACGACCGGCGTCACCTTCGGCTCCGGCGGCTTCACCGGCACGTCGTCCTTCCGAGCCACCGGCGTGGGCACACTCGCGGGCGCAGCGGCCTTCTCACCCCGCCCCGCCACCGCCAATCCCCCAGCGAGCCCCAGCACGCTCACGGCCACCATCGCCCCCACCAGCTTCCGCTGGGGCGAGCGCACCGCGCCCGCGAGCAGGGGCTGCTCGGAGGCAACCCCCTTCGAGACCTCCTGAGGCTGTGGCCTGGAGGACTCCCGCAGCAAGCTCCCCGCGGACGGTGTCGCCGGATCCGTCGCCGCATCGAACCGGCTCGAAGGCATGTCGTGCTGCGATGCCGTCACCGCGGGCGCTTCCATCGAGGAGCGCGAGGACAGCGCCTCCCACGCCGTGCCCACACGGGCCGGCATGGGCGTCGTCGCTGCCTCCACCGCGGGCGCCACGGGCGCAGTCACCCGCCCCTTCGCGGGCGTGGGCGAGACGGGCGTGGCGTCCACCCCTTCCATCATCTGCGCCACCAGCCGGGCGATCTGGTACGCGCCCACCGGCTCGCCCAGCGACAGCACGAAGCGCTCCAGGTCCGCCTGGAACGCGCGGCAGTCCGGGTAGCGATGCTCGCGGTCCTTCGCGAGCGCCCGCTCCAAAATCCGCTGCATCGCCTCCGGCAGGTCCGGCCGGCGCTCCACCGCGGGCACGAAGGGCTCGAAGAGGATGGCCTGCATCATGCTCACGTCGGTCGTCGCGTCGAACGGCCGCCTCCCCGTGAGCAGCTCGTAGAGCACGATGCCCAGCGCGTACACGTCCACGCGCCCATCCATGGCCTTCGCCTGGAGCTGCTCCGGCGGCATGTACGCCACCTTGCCCTTCACCACGCCCGTCGCCGTGCGGTGACTCTGCCCCGCCACCTTCGCGATGCCGAAGTCCACCACCTTCACCGCGCCCTGCCGCGACACCAGCACGTTCTCCGGACTGATGTCCCGGTGCACCAGCCCCAGCGGCGCCCCCGTCTCCGGGTCCGACAGCTCGTGCGCGAACGCCAGCCCCTCCGCCGCGGCGGCCACCATCTTCGCGCACGCGCCCGGGGGCAGCGGCTGCTTCAGCTCCGTGGAGCGCTTGATGAGCCTGCGCAGCGTGGGCCCGTCGATGTACTCCATCGCCAGGAAGTAGCTGCCGTCCACCTCGCCGAAGTCGAAGATCTGCACCACGTTCGGGTGGTCCAGCCGGGCGGCCAGCTGCGCCTCGCCCAGGAACATCTCCACGAACGCGTCATCCTCCGCCAGGTGCGGCAGGATGCGCTTGAGCACCAGCGTCTTCTCGAAGCCCCGGGGCCCCGCAGCCTTCGCGAGGAACACCTCGGCCATGCCTCCCGAGGCGAGCTTCCGCACCAGCTGGTACTTCCCCAATTGCATGGCCCCAAAGCTTTCCCACGGTTCACTGGAAAAGTGAAACCTTCCGCGCGAGCGAGCGTCCGGTGACACGAGCAAGACGCCAGGACGTTTGACCGTGACGTGACGTGGTCCGTAGGATCCGCGCTCCCATGCCTCCCAAGGCCATTGGTCCCTACCGCGTGCTGGAGACGCTCGGCAGTGGCGGGGCCGGGACCGTCTATCGGGCCCTGGACCGCCGCAGCAACGACGAGGTCGCGCTGAAGCTCCTGTCGACGGGTGGCCCGTCGCTGGACGACCGCGCGGCCCGGAGGCTCGCGCGCGAATTCGAGACGCTGGCGGACCTGGCCCACCCCAACGTGGTGAAGGTCTTCGAGGCCGGCGTCCACGCGGGCCAGCCGTACCTGGCCATGGAGCTCATCGAAGGGCTCACCCTGCGCCACTACCTGGACGTGAGCTTCAACGACCTGCACACGCCCACGCCCGCCTCCCGCTTCCCGCTCACCCTCCGCCGCACCGCGGACGACGACTTCGGCGGCGAGGAAGGCCCGGACGACGACGCGGACGACGCCAGCGAGGACGACGGCACCTTCGACCTCAACGCCTTCGCGGAGGAAGCGCCCAGCGAGGACCTGGCCAGCTTCCACGGCGCCGGGGATGACGACTCGGACTCCGGCGGGATGCCCGGGGTGGATCCGCGCCGGGCCGCCCCGCGCGCGCCGCAGCCC
>NZ_RAWC01000356.1:0-5186 GCF_003611685.1 Corallococcus sp. CA049B
CTCCAGGGGCAGGGTGGGCAGCGCCTCCGGCTGCATCACCTCCGTGGGCTCGGGAGAGGGCGGCTCGGGCAGGGCCGGGCGGAGCCTCCGGGGCTTCGCCGGCACTCCGGTGGGCGGCTCCATCAGCCGGGACGGGAAGAGGGGAGACTCCCCCAGCCGGGCCAGCTCCGCGCGGAGCTCCTTCGCCACCGCGGTGGCCTCCGTGGGCCTGCCCTTGCGGTCCTTGGCGAGCAGGGCTTCCACCAGCGACACCAGCGACGCGGGAATCTCCGGGCGCTGCGGCGTGAGCGGCGGTGGAGCGTCATACAGCACCGACTCCATCACCGAGCGGCCGCGCTGGATGGGAAACGGCCGGCGTCCGGCGAGCAGCTCGTAAAGACAGACGCCCAGCGAGTACAGGTCCGCGCGCGCGTCCAGGACCTCGTCGCGGATCTGCTCCGGGGACATGTACGCCAGTTTCCCCATCACCACGCCGGACGTCGTCTGCGTGCCTTCGGACGTCTTCACGATGCCGAAGTCCGCGATCTTCACCGTGCCGGTGTAGGACAGCAGCAGGTTGTCCAGGGACACGTCGCGGTGGATGAGCTCCATCCACTTGCCCGACTCCGGGTTGACGAAGCGGTGCACGTACGCGAGCCCGTCACACGCCTGGGCAATGGCATCCAGGATGGGGCCCAGGGGCACCAGCTCCGGCCGGCTGGCCGCGTGGACGTGCGCGAGGCTGGAGCCCGCGACGTACTCCATGGACAGGTAGACCTGGTCGTCGATGACGCCCGTCTCCAGCACGCGCACCACGTTGAGGTGGTGCAGTCCGGCGGCGACCTCCGCCTCCCGCAGCAGGCGGCGGCGGAAGCGGACGTCGGCGGCGTGCTCGGAGTGGATGCGCTTGAGGACGACCGGCTCTTCCCAGCCTTCGCGTTCCGCGAGCGAGACGCGCCCCATGCCGCCTTCGCCAATGTCCCGCAGGACGCGGTATGGCCCGAATCGCTGGACGTCGCTCATTCCGGCGCAAGCCTACCGTCACTCACGCCCGGAACGCAGGATCACGCCCTGGGTTCGCGGCTGGACCGGGACGAGAAGTCGGCCGGCGGGGGCTCCTCTTCGGCCCCGATGCGGCCCTGGCCACTGCCGGAGTGCTTGGACCCCGAGGACCGGGAGCTGTCGCCCGTCGCCACCCGGCCACGGCGGGAGGCCTCCGGGATGTCCCCGCCCAGCAGCTTCGCGAACAGGTCGCGGAGCTTCTCGGCGAACTTCTCCAGGGGGGAAGACGGCTTCGACTCGGGCGCGCCCGCCGCCCCGCCGTCCGGGGGCACGAAGCTGCACGAGACGGAGCCCGAGTGTCCGCCCCCCATGCCCCTCGCGCTGGAGCCGGAGGCGCAGGGCTGGGCCTCGCCGCCGTCGCCCACCGGGCCGCGATGGAGGCGATCCTGGATGGAATCGTCCGGCCGCGTCTGGGAGGCGCCACCCTGGAAGAGGTCCGGGGGATCCTTGTATCCCTGGGCACTGCTGGAGCTGCCGCGGCCGCCGCCGAGGATGCTCTGTCCTGATGCGCACTGGATCGGACGCTGGATGGGCTGCTCGGGCTGCGGGAGGCTCGACAGCGGGCGGGAGATCTTCATGTGGCACCTCAGGACGGAGTTCCTGGATCCATCATCGGACCTGGCAGGTTCGGAGTTTCCTTGGAGTCCTGGAAAGCCCAAGAGGCGTCTGGGGTGCGGCGCGTCAGCGTTCAAAGGCAGACAAGCGCCCGGGGCCTGTCTCGAGTCTCCTGTGTCGCCAGGAAGACACGGAACAGGCCCTGGCGGGCATGGCGCGTCAGGCTGTCGGCTCAGCGGAACGGCCTACAGCGAGAAGCCTGGTGCGCCGGGCATGGCGCGGAAGAAGCCCTGTCCTCGAAGTAGAGCGTGCCCCACGCCGCTTCCATCCGCGCCTGGACATCCGCGCGCTAGCGGGCGTCCACGCCAATCACGTCGCGCACGGAGGCGAAGCCGTCCCGGGCCAGCAGGGCGCCCAGCTCCGGGAGGATGCGGTCCACCATGCCCGGGCCCTCGTAGATGAAGCCCGTGTAGACCTGCACCACGGTCGCGCCCGCGCGCAGCTTCTCGTAGACGTCCTGCGCGCTGAACACGCCGCCCACGCCGATGAGGGGCAGGGCGCCCTGGCTGCGCTGGTACGCGCGGCGGATGACGGCGTTGGACAGCTCGCGCACCGGGGCGCCGGACAGGCCGCCGGCCTCCTTCGAGTGCTTGTGCTCGAAGGGGCGGGTGAGGGTGGTGTTGGTGGCGATGATCCCGGACAGCCCGCGCGCCATCGCCACGTCCACCACCTCATCCACGGCCTCGGGCGTGAGGTCCGGGGCGATTTTCAGGAACAGCGGCGTGCCCGGGGCCACCTGGTCCATGCGCTCGCGCACGGCGAGCAGCAGCGCGGACAGCGCCTCCGGCTCCTGGAGCTTCCGCAGGCCCGGCGTGTTGGGCGACGACGCGTTGACGACGACGTAGTCCCCCAGCGGCGCGAGCGCGTCCACGCACGCCACGTAGTCGTCCACCGCGCGCTCCAGCGGCGTGTCCTTGTTCTTGCCGATGTTCACGCCCAGCGGGCCGGGCTTCCACGCGCGGGCCTTGAGGCGCTCCGCCGCGGTGGCCGCGCCGTGGTTGTTGAAGCCCATGCGGTTGATGACCGCGCGGTGCTCCGGCAGGCGGAACAGGCGCGGCTTCGGGTTGCCCGGCTGGGGCTTGGGCGTGACGGTGCCAATCTCCACGGCGGAGAAGCCGCAGGCGAACAGCCCGTCCACGGCCTCCGCGTCCTTGTCCAGCCCGGCGGCCAGCGCCACCGGGTGGGCGAACTTCAGCCCCGCCAGCTCCACGGACAGGTCCATGGGCGCGCGGGCAAGCGTGTGCTCGCGCATGGCGCGGCAGCGGGCGTTCCACTTCCCCAGGGCCGCGAGCCCCGACATGCCCAGCCGGTGCGCGGGCTCCGGGGGCAGGCTGAAGAGCAATGCGCGAGTCAGGCCGTACATGCGTCAGGCCGGGATGAAGGACGCCTCGCGCGCCCACGCGAGTGCCTGGTCCACCTGCTCCGTCGTCAGCAGGCCGTTGGACTCGACGATCTCAATCTCCCGCCGCATGTCCGTCTCCAGCAGGTAGGGGCCGTCCGTGTTGATGGTGAACTTCACCTTGCGGTCCCAGAACGTCTGCATGATGTGCTTGAGCTCCTGCAGGTCCGCCACCGCCTTGGTGTGGATGTTGGAGGTCGGGCACAGCTCCAGCGTGATGTTGTTCTCGCGGAGGACCTTCATCGCGGACTCGTCGTACGCGGCGCGGATGCCGTGGCCGATGCGGTGGGGCTTGAGCTTCTCCACCGCCGCCATCAGGCCGTTGGCGCCCGTGCCGGCCGTCTCTCCGGTGTGCACGGTGCACTTGAGGCCCGCCTTGCGCGCTCGGGCGTAGAGGTCCTCGTACTCGGAGAGAGAGGACCTGTGCTCCATCGCGTCGCGCTCCGTGCCGGCCAGGTCGATGCCGTACACGCCGCGCGAGCGGTACTTGATGGCCTTCTCCACGATGATGCTGTTGAGCTTGTGGTCGAACTCGCGGGCCAGGCAGAAGATGATGCCCACCTTCACGCCGTACTCCAGCGTCGCGCGGTCCATGCCCCGCAGCGCCGCGTGGATGATGTGGTCCAGATCCAACTCGCTGGAGAGGTTGCGCTTCATCGGGTTGAAGCGCAGCTCGATCTGCGTGACGCGGCTGCCCCGGTACTCCTTGCCAATCACCTCGTAGACGGAGCGCTCGATGGCGCTGGGAGAGGATTGGATCTTCTCCGTCCAGGTGTGGAGGATCTTCAGGTAGTCGTCGAGGCTGCCCACCTTGCCCGGACGGGAGGTGATCAGCTCGACGAAGTCGAAGTAGTTCTTGACGGGGAGCTTGAAGCCCTGCTGGTGGGCAATGGACCACAGGATGTGCGGAGCCACCGCGCCACCCACGTGGATGTGGAGGTCAATGAGGTCGCGAACCATGGCGGCATGTATGCACAGCCACGGCCACGCGTAAAGCTATCGGCGCAGCAGCACGTAGACGGCGCCAGCCCCGCCGTCCTGCGGACGGGCAGTGGAGAACGCCAGCACCATCCGCTCCAGCCGCTTCTGCGACAGCAGGTCCCTCACCGCGTCCTTGAGCACCGGGATCTGATCCTTGGAATTCAAACCGCGCCCATGGACGATGAGCACGCAGCGGCGCTTGGCGCGGCGGCTGTCGGACAGGAAGCGCTCCACGGCGGCCTGGGCCTCGCGCTGCGTCTTGCCGTGGAGATCCAACCGGTCCTGCACGGAGAAGTCGCCCCGGCGCAGCGAACGCAGCAGGTTGGGGTCGGTGCCGGGGGAGGCGCCCTCGAAGGACGCGTCCGAGCCGGTGAAGGACAGCGGCCCGTCCACGGCGACCAGGTCGGAGAGCTGCGCGAGCGCCTCCGCGTTGTCGTCGATGAGCTCCGGCAGGCGCGGGTTCGTCTTGGGGGCTTCACCGCGGTTGGTGATCTGCTGCACGCCGTCCATGGCGGAGAAGAAGAGGCCCACGTCGTCGTCTTCCGGACGGGCCTTGGGGGCCTTCGAGGGCTTTTGCACGACGGCCTTCTTCTTCGCGGCCTCCGCGGCGACGGCGGCCTCCTTCTCCTGCTTCTGCTGATCCTGAAGCGTCTTGATGGCGGACTTGAACGGGTTGTTCTGGAACTCCGCTTCCTTCTTCTTGGGGGGACGCTGGCTCATGGGATTCCTGCCTTCTAACCCGGGCTACAGGCCGCGCAGCCTGCGGATTTCCTCGTAGGCGTCGCGGACGGCCTGGAACCGGCGGGCGGCCTGCTCGGCGGCCTTGGGCGCGAGGTGGCTGGCCTTGTCCGGGTGGAAGCGGGCGGCGAGCTTGCGGTAGGCGCTCTTCACCTCCGCGTCGGTGGCGTCCGGGGGGAGGCCCAACGTCTGGTAGTGGGCGGTGGCGTCGCCCAGGTGCTGTTCGGCCAGGGCCTGGACCTTGGCGTCGGGGACGTCCAGGCCTTCGGCCATGCGCTTCAGGGCCTCGCGTTCGGAGCGCTGGAGGGGGCCGTCCGCGAGCGCCATCTCATAGAGCGCGTCCAGCAGGCGGAGCCGTTCGCCCGAAGGCAGGGAGTCCAGGCAGGAGGCGAGGGCGGCGGGGGCGTCCAGG
>NZ_RAWC01000357.1:0-5185 GCF_003611685.1 Corallococcus sp. CA049B
CCCCGTAGAGCCCCACCGCCGCCAGCACCAGCGCCACCCCCGCGAAGAGGCTCGCCAGCAGGAGATAGAAGCGCAGCGGCGCCACCGTTCCATCCACCACCGATGCCAGCGTCCGCACGCTGCCCAGCGCGAGGTTCGCGTCCAGCCCCCGGACCTCCGCCCGCACTGCCCCGGCCAGCGCGAGCGGCTCTCCTGTCGTGCGGAGCACCAGCGTCATGTCCGTGGTCCGTGCCTGCTCATAGGGGACGTACACCTCCGGCGCGGCAGGCGCGGCCAGCCCCTCCGTGGCCAGGTTCGCCACCACCCCCACCACCCGGCCTCCGAACGCGCCGTTGCCCAGGTCCATGTCCGTGTCCAGCGTGCGGCCCAGCGGATCCTCTCCCGGCCAGAAGCGGCGCGCCGCCTCCGCGTTGATCAACACCGCGCGCCCACCGGCGCCCCGGTCCTCCGGCAGCAGCGCCCGGCCGCGCAGCACCGGCACCCGCAGCGCCTCCAACGCGCCCGGTGTGACGATGCGGATGCTGGCCTGCCAGGGCTCCGTGCCCGGCGCCACCGGCCGCCGAGGGTCTCGCACCGCGATCGTCCACCGCCTCCCCTCCATGGGCAGCGCATTCACCGCGCCCGCCGTGGTCACCCCGGGCAGGGCCCGCAGCCGCTCGAGCAGCCCGTCGTAGAAGGCCGCGGGCGCCGCGCTGCCGAACGCATAGCGGAAGGGTGGCAGGTCGAGCTTCACCGTCAACACGCCCTCCGGCTGGAAGCCCGGGTCGACCTGCCGCAGGTGCACGAAGCTGCGCAGCAGCAGCCCCGCGCCCACCAGCAGCAGCACCGCCAGCGCCGTCTCCGCGACGATGAGCGCCGCGCGGGTGCGGTGGTGGTGCGCCGCGCCGCCCGCGCCATCGCCCGCGGTCCGCAGCACGCGCGCCAGCTCTACCCGCGACGTCTGCCACGCCGGCACCAGCCCGAAGAGCAGCGTGGTGAACACCGACAGGCCCGCCGTGAACGCCAGCACGGTGCCATCGAGCGACACCTCGTCGATGCGCGGGATGTCCCTGGGCCCAAACGCCGCCAGCGCATCCAGCGCCCACATCGCCGCGAGCAGCCCGGCCCCTCCACCCAGCACCGACAGGAGCGCGCTCTCCACCAGCAGCTCCCGCGCGATGTGCCCCCGGCTGGCGCCCAGCGCGAGCCGCACGGACGTCTCCGCCTCGCGTGACGCGGCCCGCGCCAGCAGCAGGTGCATCAGGTTGGCGCACGCGATGAGCAGCACCAGCCCCACCGCGCCCAGCAGCAACAACAACGAGGGGCGCACCTGGCCCAACAGCACGTCTCGCAAGGGCTCCACGCTCGCGCCCATGTCCGCGTTCGTCGCCGGGTACCTCGCCGCCAGGCTCCGCGCGACCGCCGCCGCGTCGGCCCTCGCCCGCTCCAGGCTCACGCCGGGCCCCAGCCGCCCATACACCTCCAGCCAGTGCGCGCCGCGCGCCTCCGGCTTCGTCATGGACTCGTCCTGGACGAGCGGCGTCCACAGCTCCGCGCGCGACGGGAAGTCGAAGCCCGGCGCCATCACGCCCACCACCGTCCACGGCAGTGGGCCGCCGAGGCTCACCGTTCGCCCCAGCACGTCGGGGCTGCCGCCGAAGCGGCGCTGCCAGAGCGCATGCGACAGCACCGCGACCTGGGGGGCTCCCGGCGCGTCATCCCCGGCCTGGAGCGCGCGGCCCAGCTGCACGCGGGGCCCCAGCACCTGGAAGAACCCGGCCGTCACCATCGCGGTCTGCACCTTCATGGGCGAGGCCTCCGTCCGGTCCGCCCCGAGCGTCACCATCGCGGGCGCCACACCGGCGAGCCCCTCGAAGGCCCGCGTCTGTTCGCGCAAATCCAACAGGTCCGGCGGCGACGTCGGCCCCGGCCCCTGCCGGCCCACGCTGAACAGCCGCACGAGCCGCGCGTCGTCGCGCAGGGGCAACGGCCGCAGCAGCACCGCGTGCACCACGCTGAAGATGGCGACGTTGGCGCCAATGCCCAGCGCCAGCGTGGCCACCGCCACGACGGTGAAGGTGGGGCTGCGACGCAGCCGCCGCAGCGCGAGCAGGAGGTCCTGGAGGAGGAGGGCCATGGCGGACGCCGTTGAGCATGGCGCATGCCAGGGAGCCCGGACAGCCACGCCCAGGCGACAGGGCGGAGGAACTGACCGGCGCTGGGAATCCGCGTCCCGCTTCCGGACACGCGCGCGTGCCTTCATGCGGCGCTGACGCGAAAAAGAACGGGAGGGCGTCCAGCAAGGGCGCCCTCCCGTTGCTGTTTCAGCAGGGCATCAGCTCGCGCGCGAGCGCTTGCGACGGGTGGCCAGCGCGACGAGCGCCAACCACGCGAGCGGCGCCACCGGGGCCGCGCCGCAGCCGCAGCCGGAGTCGTCCTCGGGCAGTGGGTTGACCGTGCCGGCGTCCGGGGTCCCCGTGCCGGCGTCCGGGGGCTCCGTGCCGGCGTCCGGGGTCCCCGTGCCGGCATCCGGGGGCTCCGTGCCCGCGTCCGGACTCCCCATGCCCGCATCGGTGCCGGCATCCGGCTGGCCCGCCTCGCAGCTTCCATCCCCGACACAGACCGTCACAGTGGCTTCCGCGGTCGCGCCCTGCGTGTCCACCACCACGAAGCGCAGGGTGTGCGGGCCCGGCGCAAGGCCCGTGGTGTCCCAGCGGCCAGGCGCGCCACCGAAGTAGAAGCGGTTGTCCGAATTGACGTCCGTGGAGACCTGCGTGCCGTCCACGTAGAACCCGGCGCCGGTGCAGCCCACGTCGTCCTCGCACTCGCCGAAGAACTCCGCCGTGGCGCCGGACACGCGCTCGCCCTGGGTGGGACGGATGAGGATGGCGCGCGGCGGCTCATCCGCCTTCGTGGTGACGGTGAAGGTCTGCTCCGCGTCCGGCGACACGCCGTTGGCCGCCCGCACGCGCACGTCCACGGTGCCCGCCGCCGACGGCGTCCAGGTGATGAGGCCGGTGGCCGCGTCGATGCTCATTCCCTGCGGCACCGTGCCCTCCAGCGAATACGTGGGCTGCGGCCGGCCCACCGCCTCCACGTCGTAGCGGTAGTCGCTCCCCACGATGGCGGTGGTGGCGGGCGTGGAGGAGATGGTGGGCTGAAGCGGTTCGTCATCTACCTCCACGGCCTCAAGCGTGCGCGCGTCCAGGCCGGGCATGGCGAGCGTGATGGTGGCCTTGCCGTCCACGTTGTCCGCGTCCTGTGCCGCCCGGAGCGTGACGGTCTGC
The DNA here is from genome assembly GCF_003611685.1 of Corallococcus sp. CA049B. Classification (NCBI taxonomy): domain Bacteria; kingdom Pseudomonadati; phylum Myxococcota; class Myxococcia; order Myxococcales; family Myxococcaceae; genus Corallococcus; species Corallococcus sp. CA049B. Next base: position 3,267 of record NZ_RAWC01000357.1, read on the forward strand.
GGCGTGTTCCAGTTGGACGTCGTGAACGCGAGCGTGGACGCGGAGGCCACGGTGAGGTCCGCATCCCCCTGCGTGGCCGCCACGGTGACGGTGACGTTCGACGAGGGCCTCAGGGACAGGGACACGTCGAAGGTGGCGGTGCCGCCCTCGGGCACGGAGAGCCGGGTGGTGGACAGCACCAGCCGGGCCGAGTGGGTGTCGATGGTGGTGGCCACCACCGACTCGGTCGTCAGGCCCTCCGAGGCCACGGTGAAGGTGGCGACGTCCGCATCCGCGTCCGCGTCCTCCAACGCCTCGAGCACCACGACCTGCGGCGCGCTCCAGTTCGCGGGGGAGAAGGTGAGGGTGCCACCGCCTGTCAGGCGCAGGTCCTCGGAGCCGCCCATGGCGCGCGCCACGCTCACCGTCACGGGCGCGGTGGGCGCCTGGGCCAGCCGCACGGTGAAGGCCGCGCGCCCGCCCTCCATCAGGCGCAGGTTGAGCCCGGACACGACCAGCTTCTGGCCGGTGGCCGTGGGCATCACCCGGCGCACCACGCCGTTGGTGTACCCCAGCGCGTAGAGCGCGCCATCCGGCCCCACGCTCATGTCCACGTTGGCGGAGAAGCCCGTCCCCCACTCGTCCACCGTCGCCACCGAGTTGTCCGCCGCCAGCGTGGCGCGCGTCACCTGGGCGCTGTTGAAGTCGCCGAAGAAGTAGTTGCCGCGGTACTCCGGCGGGAAGAGGGTGGCGTCGTAGAAGACGCCGCCGGTGATGGAGCCGCCCAGCGCCTGCGTCGTCGCGTTGCCCCCGCCGCTGGTGGCGTCCGGCAGGCCCGGCTGGGCCACGGTGAAGGTGGTCGTGGAGGGCGCGTTGTTGGCGCTGGCGACGTAGAACTCGCCGTTGAAGCTTCCGTCCCCCACGCCTTCGAGCGTGAGCTTCTCCCCCTTGCGGAAGCCGTGCGGCGCGGCGGTGGTGAACGTGGTGATGCCCCCGCTGCGCACCGCGCCCGTGGCGGTGAGGTTGCGTGAGTCAACCGAGTTGGTGCGGTACTTGATGACGGGGGTGATGTAGTCATTCCCGACGGGCTGGTTGTTCTCGTAGTCGTTGTAGCCGGCGTGGCTGCGCCGGGTCACGACGAGGACCTGCTCGTAGCCGTCTCCCACGTCGTTGACCCACAGCAGTCCGGTGGTGGGCTGGAACGTGAAGGTGAACGGGTTTCGCAGGCCGCGCGCCCAGATGTATTCGTTGTTGGGGCCCACGCCGTCGTTGAACGGGTTGTCATTGGCGGGCGTGCCGTCCAGGTTGGCGCGGCCCACCTTGGCCGCCAGCGACGTCAGGTCCGCGTCCACGCCGGAGCCGTTGCCCAGGTCGCCAATGGCCCAGTAGAGCTTCCCATCCGGCCCGAAGCCCAGCCCGCCGCCGTCGTGGTTGTTGCCCGCCGTGGGCAGCCGCGTGACGACCTCCGTGCGCGCGATGCCCGTGCCGTTGGAGTCCGTGTAGCGGACGATGCGCTGCTCGGAGGCGGAGACGGTGACGAAGAAGTAGACGTACCGGTTGACCAGGTAGTTCGGGTCGAACGCGATGCCGATGAGGCCACACTCGCTGTTGGTGTGGACCGCGGGCTCCGTGGCGAACGTGCGCGTCACCAGCGTGGAGGTGCCGGGCTGCGTCTCCAGCACGCCGTCCTTCATGGCCACCGTCCGCACGACGCCGTTCTTCAGCGTGACGAACAGGCGCCCTGAGCCGTCCGGCGCCCACGCCATGCCGGTGGCGGGCGTCAGGCTGGTGGACGAATAGGTCGTTTCCACGAAGCCAGCCGGTACGGCGGCCCGCGCTGGCGCGGACATCATCAGGAACAACAGCGAGGCCATGAGGGGAGTACGCATGGCCCCGAACCTACCGCACCCCGATTGGGGCCCCACGCCCCACCCGGAGGC
>NZ_RAWC01000358.1:0-5061 GCF_003611685.1 Corallococcus sp. CA049B
CTCCGGGGCAGACCTCATGGCCCCCCACGATAACGCCCGGCCCGCGACTGCATAGCGGTCCGTGTGGCCCGAAAGTCGCCCCTCCCCGAAGCGCCTGGCAGGGGAGCGACCGCGCGGTCACTGTCTCCCGGCGGGCACGTCCAGGACGGTGGGCAGGTCCAGCACGGTGAGCGTGGCGACGCCCGTGTTCGCCGTGAGGCCCGACGGCTGGACGCAGGCCGCCAGCGTGGTGAGGGTGGGCACGGCGGTGACCAGGCGCACGCCGTGGCCCGCGTGACGCCCGGAGCCGATGGTCCCCTCGGACGTGAAGACCTGCATCCCTCCGTCCATGACGGCCGCCACGCGGGCCAGCTCCACGGAGGACTTCTCTCCGTTGGACCACGTCACCGTGGCGGTGGACGCACCGCCCGTGCCGCCGATGCAGGTCGCGCGCTTCAGGTGCTGCGTCTCCATGCCCACGGCCACCATCACCACGCCGTCGTTGACGGGGCAGCCGCTGAACTGGAGCGCCTCGCGCTGCGCGGAGCTCCGGGGCGTGGTGAGCAGCAGCCCGGGACGGTAGGCCTGATGGAGCGACCCCGAGCACACCACCACCGGCGCCTCCTCCAGCGTCCGCGCCGCGTCCGTCATCGACGCCGGAAGCTCCACCTGCGCCAGCGCCTCCTCACCCCACACCGCGTCATCCGCCGGGGCCTCGTCCCCTGGCGCAGGCGCCTCGGCCTGCACAGGCGCTTCGGGGGCCTCCGGCTCGTTGGCGCGGGCGGCTCCGGACGCGAGCATCAGCAGGCAGCCGCCTCGCGCGAAGAGGTTCAGCGCGCGGCGCGAGTGGGACGACTCCAGGACCTTGAGAGAACGGAAGGAAGCGGGGCGCGACGTCATGAGGGAAGACACCTTGGGTAGGAGTCCCTGGGGCAGGGATGCCTGAAGGTGGGGAGCCCCTCTCACGCAAGACAGCCACCCCGAAGCGCAGGGTTTGCGCCCACCCCAACCTCTCAGGTTTTGCGCATCCGATTCACGCGGTGGACAGTGTGGCCAAGGCCTGCCGCTCTTCACCGCGCTGGCTGGCTTTCCCTGTTTCAGAATGCTACGGAATCAGGGTCCCGGACCCAGGCGAGGACCCCCTTTGTCCGCCAGGTTGTCCGGGAGGGACGACAAGGCCGTGACTCCAGACGATTCGAACGTGGGTGACGTGGCCGCGGGCCCTGGCTCCAGCGTCACGCGGGGCGTGTGGGCGCGGGTGATGAAGGGCGCGGTGGAGGACGCGGTGCGTGCCTACGAGGCGATGGGCGCGGGGCAGCGCGAGCGGGTCCTGGAGGAGGCGCTGGTGGTGCCCGCCGGCACGCGCACCCGGCTGGTGGAGGTGCTGCGGCAGGCGCGCGACTTCGCGGGCGCGGCGCGGCTGCTGGAGTCGGATGGAGACGACGGGGGCGCGGCGCCGCTGTACGAGCAGGCGGGCGCGCCGCTGCTGGCGGCGGAGGCGTGGCTGAGGGTGGGGGAGCAGGCCCGCGCGGCGGCGGCCTTCGAGCGGGCCGGTTCGCTGGAGCAGGCGCTGTCGCTGTACCAGGCGCTGGGCGCGCGCGAGTCGCTGGCGCACCTCCTGGGCCGCATGCACCGGCCCATGGAGGCGGCGCAGGTGTTCCGGGTGTTGGGCAACGCGCACGCGGAGCTGGAGATGCTGCGCGCGGTGCCCGCGGACGACGCGCGGCGGCCGGAAGCGGTCTTGCGCATGTGTGAGCTGCTGGACGCGGAGGGCGCCACGTGGAGGGCGCTGGTGCTCCTGGCGGACGGCATCAAGCACGCGTCGGGGGCGGGGCTGCTGCTGCTCCAGGCGGAGCAGGCGCGGCTGCTCCAGCAGCTGGGGCTCGCGTCGGCGCCGGAGGGTTCGGTCGCGGCGGAGAAGGCGCAGCCGGTGGTGGATGGCTATGGCTATCTGAAAGCCATTCCCATCTTCGATGGTCTGTCTTTGGAAGACATGCGCGACCTCTACCGCCTGGCCCGGCCCGTGCTGGTGCCGGCGGGGACGACGGTGCTGGAGAAGGGCGCGAAGGGGATGGGGCTGGTGGTGCTGCTGGAGGGCATGGTGAGCGTGTCCACCGGCCCGGGTCCGGACGCGCGCCAGCTCAACATGCTGGGGCCGGGCGCGTTCCTGGGAGAGATTTCCCTCATCCTGGATGGCCCGGTGTCCGCGCACGTGCGCGCGCACACGGTGGTGCGCGCCCTGCGCGTCACGCGGACGGACTTCCAGTACTTCCTGGAGACGCACGAGGCCGCGGCCCTGCGCATCTACCGCCTCTTCACCCAGAGCCTGGCGGAGCGCGTGCGCGCCCTGAGCGGGTGACGCGTCCCGCACCCCCGGGCACTTCAAGCCCGGGGGCGCGGTGGGGGCATCAGCGCGGGAGTTCGCCGAGAGGATAGGCCTCCCGCTGTAGCGCTCTGGCTCGCGACTGCCGGTGTTCTCCCAGAGGCAGACCGGGCAGACGGAGAAAGCCCCCGGCTCCGGCAGACTTCGCCGCAGGCAGCATGGACAGGTCGCGCGCGGCTCCAGTTCCCCCTCGACGGAGCGGCGCCAACAGGCGAAACAAAGGGCAGCTCCCAACCTTTGTGCTGCCGGTATCCGACCTGTCCCTGCATCGGGCAGGCCCAGGTCGGTTCGCACTCTCCGGTTCTTCACTCCCGGTCTTTCCGGACGGGTGCGCGCGACCCGCGCCTGCGCTACATGGGCCGCATGGCGGACCTCAAATCCCGGGCGGCGGCCCTCGCCGCGAGCGGTGAACTGGACGCGGCGCTGGCCGCCTACCAGGACGCGCTGCGCGCGGACCCCGGCGACCCGGAGCTGCACCAGCGCGTCGCCGAGCTGCTCGAGTGGCTGGAGCGCACCCCGGAGGCCGCCCACGCCTACGACGACGCGGCGCTCGCCTGGACCCGCGCGGGAGGGCTGCTGCACGCGGTGGCCGCCACGGTGCTGTCGCGAGGCCTGCGCGGCGCGCGTCCCAAGACGGTGCGCGCGGTGGCGGAGCGCTTCGCCCTGCCGCCCGGCGCCCTGGCCCCCACCTTCGCCTGGGTGCCCGACGGCAAGGACCCGGGCGTGCCCGTCCTGTCCGGCGTGGGGCGCGACGCCTTCGTGGCGCTGGTGGAGGCGCTGGAGGTGCGCGCCTTCTGGCCGGGCCAGCGCGTGGTGGAGGAGGGGCAGCCGGGCGACTCCATGTTCGCGCTGGTGGAGGGCCGCGCGGAGGTGGCGCGCCGGGTGGAGGGCAACGCGCGTCAGGTCGTGGCCACGCTGGGGCCGGGGGACTTCTTCGGCGAGGTGGCGCTGGTGTCCGAAGGGCCCAGGCTGGCCAGCGTGGAGGTGCGTGAGCGCTCCGTGCTGCTGGAGTTCAAGCGCTCCTCCCTGGCCCGCGTCAGCGCCGCGCACCCGGAGGTGGAGGCGGCGGTGCAGGCCTATTACCAGCGCCGGCTGGTGGACAACCTGCTGCGGACCAGCCCCCTGTTCACCAACCTGTCGCCCGCGCTGAAGCAGGCGATGTCGCGCGAGTTCGACCTGCGCGCCGTGCCCGCGGGCCAGGTGCTCCTCACGCAGGGGCAGCCGGGCGACGCCTTCTACCTGCTCCTGCGCGGCCAGTGTCAGCTGTCGCTGGAGCAGCCGGGCCGCATCCTGTTGCTGCCGGAGCTGCGCGAAGGCGACGTGTTCGGTGAAATCTCCCTGCTGTTGGACAAGCCCGTGTCCGCGACGGTGCGCACGAAGACAGCGTGCGTGGTGCTGCGCCTGGAGCGCGCCGCCTTCGAGCGGCACGTCGTGAGCCAGCCTGGCCTCAAGGGCCAGCTCATGCGCATGGGCACGGAGCGCCTCCAGCAGACCGCGAAGGCACTCTTCGTCTGAACCGAGGCGTCAGGCCTCCGCGTCCAGCTGCACGGGGTGCTCGCGCAGCCAGTCCTGCGCGCGGCGGATCCGCTCGGCGCCGGATGGGCGGCCCTCCTTCTCCAGCAGCTGCCGGTAGGGCTCCAGCTGCTCCGGCGTCCACGCGGGCAGGGCCTTCAGGTCCGCGAGCGCCACCAGCTCCTCCGCGCTCCGTCCCTTCGCCTCCTGCCGCGCGGTGAGCAGCGCCGCCAGCACCAGCCGCGCGGGCTCCGCCTCGAAGGCGATGGCCGCGTCGGTGAGCCACTCGCGCGTGGGCTCGTCCGCCGCCGGGTCCTTCGCTCCCTCGCGCATGCGCTCCAGCATCCCTTCGAGGAAGTCCGCGTCCACCGCGCCCTTCACCGCGCGCAGGAGCGCGGCGATGACCTGCCGCCTTCCTTCAGGCTCCTTGGGCTGGGACTTCATCGCGCGCAGCGGCTCCCACAGCGCGACGGTGAGCCACAGCTCCTCTTCCGGAGAGAAGACGGACGGCGTGGCGGGGTCGCGCAGCTTCGCCTCCACCCGCTGCGCGCGCTCCTTCGCCTCGCGCGAGATGCGCTCCACCAGCGCGGGGTCCGCCTGCACGTGCTTCACCAGCGCGTCCAGCTCACCGGCCTCCGCCTTTCGCAGCGCCTCCGAGGCCTCGGGCGTGAGGTCCTCCTGCTCCATGCCCGCGACCAGGGACTCGTACTTGCGCACCACCTCCGCGTGCTTCTGGCTCCACTCGCGGAACTGCACGTCGAAGACGACGTCCAGCACGGGGTTGTCCTCCGGCCGCACCTTGCCCGTCTTCTTCGCCGCCGTGGCCAGGAGCGCGCCCACGCACAGCGCGCGCCGCTCCTCCGGCGTGCGGCCGCTCTTCGCCGCCTGCGCGAGCAGCCCCGCGCCCAGCTTCTCCTGGAAGCCGCGCGTGCCCAGCTCCCGCACCACGCCCACGCGCAGGCTGTTGCGCGCCGCCAGCGCGTCCAGGCCCTCCTGCGCGGCCAGCGTCGCGAGCGCCTGGCCCACGTGGTCGCTGAAGGCCTTGTCGTCATAGCGCAAGCCCGGCTGGGGCCCCGAGGCCTGGAGCAGCACGCCCAGGTGCTCCAGCGCCTGGGACAGGCGGGACACGTCCGCGTCGCCCAGGAGCGACATGGCCGCCTCCAGGTCCTGCTTCAGCGGGTGGGCTG
>NZ_RAWC01000359.1:0-5037 GCF_003611685.1 Corallococcus sp. CA049B
CGGGAGGTGGGCCGGCGGGTGGGCGCCACCTGACCGTCAGGCTTCCCGCTCCGCGCGCGCGTCCAGCTCCTCGAGCAGGGCCATGAAGTCGGTGAGGTGGCGGGCCGCGGTGAAGTGGGTGCGCACATGCTCGTGCGCCTGGGCTCCCAGGCGGGCCGCGAGGACCGGATCATCCAGGAGCCTTCGCACCGCGGCGGCGAACTCCGCCGGGTCCCCGGGGTCGCGCACGAGCAGGCCATCCACCTCGTGGCGCACCTGGTCCTGGAGGCCGCCCACCGCGCTCGCCACCACGGGCCGCGCCTTCCACATGGCCTCCGTGATGGTGAGCCCGAAGCCCTCCCGCAGGCTCTTCTGCACCACCACCGACGCGTGACGCTGGAGCGCGTTGACGATGGCGGCGTTCTCGTCCGGGTCCACCATGGGCAGACACGCCAGGTGGACGCGCTGGCGCAGGAAGTGCGGCTGCTCGTGCCACGCGGCGATGACGGCCTCGAGTGTCGCCGCCGCCTCCGGGTCATCCGCGACGGACGTCACCGAAGGCCCGGCCAGGACCAGCTCCGCGCGCAGACGGGGCGACTCGCGCAGGAGCAGCGCGAAGCCCCGCAGCACCCCCGCCGGGTCTTTCAAGGGGTCCCACCGGGAGACCTGCACCACGAGCGGGGCCCCGGGAGCGGGCGCCGCGCCCAGCCGCACGATGTCCGCCCCGCGCGACACGCGGGCCGGGACCCCGTCCATCCGGGTGAAGACGGGCGCGGGCGCGTCCGGCGCCAGGCCCAGAAGCCCGGTGTGCCCCAGGATGGCGCGCGCGACCTCCGGCGCCATGGGCTGGTTCTTCACCGCGAAGATGTCGATGGAGGGCGGGATGACGACGGACCGGTCCGCGAGCAGGGGCGGCACGTAGGCGGCACGGGTGAAGACCGCGAGCCGCGCGGCGGTCAGGTCCGGCGCGAGGAACGCCCACGCCCGCTCCACCTCCGCGTCGGGCGTGTCACTCCCGATGTGGCAGCGCCAGACCACGTGCGCGCCCGCCGCGGCGAACGTTGGGGCCAGCCCCGCGGTCTGCGGGTCGTGCAGCAGCACCACGTCCCCGGGCCGCACCAGGACGAGCAGCTCCTCCGCGTTGTCGCGGAGCACCTCGGCGTAGCAGGCGCGCTCGGCGGCGCCCAGGGGCGAGCCATCTCCCCGGGAGCCATGCAGCGCGTGGTGCAGCCGCTTGGTGACGTGGAAGAAGGCGGGCGTGCCCTGCACCACCATCCAGCGCGTGTCCACGCCCGCCCCGCGTGAGTAGGCGAGCATCCGGGGCAGCAGCTCCGCCACGCCGCCGCCCCGGGCCGTGGAGTTCACGTTCCAGAAGGTGCGGCCCGCCATGCGCTCGCGGGCCTGCTCCGCGCTCTCCTGGAGCGCCTCCCACTCCAGCCCCGTGAGCCCCGGCCGGAAGCGCTCCAGCGAGCTGGCCTGCACGTGGACCTCGAAGGGCTTCAACATGGCGTCACCGTCACGGCAGTGCGGAGTGCTTGACCACCAGCACGGGCCGGCGGCTATGGGCCACCACCTCCTGGGCCACGGACCCGAGCACCGCTCGGGACACGCCCGTCCGCCCATGCGAGCCCATGCAGAAGATGTCCGCGCCGTACCGCTCCGCCGCCTGGCAGAGCGTCTGCGCGGCGTGGACGCCGGACAGCAGCTCCATCCGGACGGTGATGCCCCGGCCGGCCACCTCACCGGGGATCAGCGCCCCCATCTGGCGCCGCAGCTCGGCCTCGTCGTCGTCCGTGCCCAGGGCCATGGCGGGCCAGAAGTCCGCGTAGACGACGGGGATGGGCGACTCCATGACGTGCACCAGGATGAGCTCCCCGCCCGGGGGCAGGAGCGACAGGGCGTGGGGGATGGCGAGGTTCGCCAGCGGCGAGAAGTCCGTCGAGACCAGGACGCGCCGGATGGACGGGATGCGCACGGGCGCTTCGGCCTCGCGCTGCCCGGCGACCGGGACGCAGGCGACCGCGGCCACCGGCGCGAGTGGGAGCGCGGAGAGCGACACCGAGCCGTGCCGCACGCGCCGCAGCCCCCGGCGCTGGTGGCTGCCCAGCAGCAGGAGGTCCGCCCGCGCCGTCTCCGTGAGCGTGGTGAGCGGCTCCACCACGCTCCCATAGGACGGCGTCGTCCGGACCTCCGCCAGGGGCTCGCCGACGCGGGACAGGCGCTCGCGCAGGTCCCGCTCGAGGATGGCCTCCATGCCCTCGGGGCCCTGGCTCGCGTAGGACAGCCCGAGCCGTCCGTACTCCGTGGCCGGGTTGTAGACGTGGGCGACCGTCAGCTCGACCGGCCCCACCCGGCGCAGCTCGGGGAGCCAGCGCAGCGCGACCTCCGCGCTGTGGGAGAAGTCGTCGCCCACGGTGACACGCAGCGGGCGCTTTGCCTGACACCATTCCAGGAACGGTCCGGACAGGCGGATCATCAGGAAGGGAACGCGCGACTGCTGCGCGATGCGCGCCGGAACGCCGCCCAACCGCCACCGCTTCTCCGACCGCCAGCCCAGGGCCGCGGTGATCAGCATCCGCGCCTGAATCCGCGCGGCATGTTCGACGAGGGCTTCGTCCGGCATGCCCAGCAGCACCCGGGGCTCCACTGTCAGCCCCTCGTGGCGCAGCCCCTCGGCCTCGGCGGCGAGCCGCTGCTCGAGTTCGGTGATGGCGCTGCCGCGCTCGGCCGGCCAGTCCCGCCGGAGCATGCCGGGCTCCGCGGCGTGCACCAACTCCAGCGGCGTGCCCGTCCGCGCCGCGATGGCGGCCGCGACGCGGACGGCCTCCCGGGCGTGGTCGGAGAAATCCGTGCCGACGACGATGGCCATGACGTCCCCCCCAAGGGCCTTGCCTGCCTTCGCTGCCGCGAGGGCGCGTCCCTTGAGGGAACGTTGGGGCCCACCACGCAGGGAGCAAGGGCCCCCGGGGAGGACAGGCAGCGCGTGCCTCCTCACCCGGGCCCGGGGGCCGGCGGGGCACTCGCGCTCCCGTCACCGCGCTCCTGCGGGAAGAGCAGCTCCAGGTGGTACAGGCCGTCCTCGCGGCGGCTGCGCACGGGCAGGCCGCTTTCGTGGAAGACGTCCAGCATGGCGGTGTTCGTCACCAGGACGTCCGCCTGGAAGCCGGAGATGCCTCGGGCCATGGCGGCCTCGCGGATGCGTCGCATCAGCGCCGTGCCCACGCCCCGCCCCTGCCAGTCGTCGCGGACCACGAAGGACACGTCCCCCAGGCCCGTGGCGGGGTCCAGGATGTATTGCACCATGCCCACCACCTCGTCCGTGCCGGGCGGGCATGCGACCAGCGCCATGTCGTGCTCGTAGTCCAGGTCCACCAGGCGTTGGATCTCCTCGTGCGGGTGCGCCTTCTTGAACCCCATGAAGCGCCGGTAGCTGCTCTCGCCGGAGAGGCCGTACAGCAGGTCCTGCAGGGCGCGCTCGTCGGTGATGCGGGCGGGGCGGATGACCAGCGTGTCGTGCGACAGCGTGTGCTCCCGCCGCGCCTCCGCCCAGGGATAGCGGGCGCGCGGCACCACCTGGTCCGGCAGCACCCAGCGGCGGCCCTTGGCCGCGGCCATCAGGTCGGCCCGGAAGTCCGGGTGGGCCACGGCGATGAGCGCGAGCGCGCGCTCGCGGATGCTCTTTCCCCACAGCTCCGCGACGCCGTATTCGGTGACGACGTGGTGGACGTCACCCCGGCTCGTCACCACGCCGGTGTCGGGCTCCAGCGCCCGCTGGATGCGGCTCGCCGTGCCGCCCTTCGCCGTGGAGGGCAGCGCGATGATGGCCTGGCCCCCCGGGCTCCGGCTGGCGCCGCGGATGAAGTCCACCTGCCCGCCAATGCCAGAGAAGAAGCAGCCGCCCAGCGTGTCCGCCGCCACCTGGCCGGTGAGGTCCACCGCCAGCGCGCTGTTGATGGCCACCATCCGGGCGTTGCGCGCGATGTTCGCCGGGTCGTTGGTGTCGTCGCTCGGGCGCATCTCGATGGCCGGGTGGTCATGCGCCCACGCGTAGAGCGCCCGCGTGCCCATGATGAAGGACGTGACGAGCTTCCCGGGCAGCAGCGTCTTGCGCCGCCCGGTGATGACGCCGGACTCCACCAGCCGCATCACGCCGTCGGACAGCATCTCCGTGTGGATGCCCAGGTCGTGGTGGCCCTTCAGGGCGGTGAGCACCGCGTCCGGGATGCGCCCGATGCCCGTCTGGAGCGTGGCGCCGTCCGGGATGAGCCGCGCCACGTGCTCGCCAATCCTCCGGGAGACCTCGTCGGAGGGCTCGGGGTGCGCCTCCAGCAGCGGCAGGTCCACGGGCACCAGGTGGTCGATGCGGCGCACGTCCAGGAACGAGTCCCCGTGCGTGCGGGGCATGTTCGGGTTCACCTCCGCGATGACGAGCGGGGCCGCGTCCACCGCGGCGCGCACGATGTCCACGGAGACGCCCAGGCTGACGTAGCCGTGGGCATCCGGCGGGCTGACCTGGATGAGCGCCGCGTCGACGCGGATCTTCCGGCTCCGGATGAGCTCCGGGATTTCGGAGAGGAACACCGGGATGAAGTCCGCCCGCCCCTCCTGCACGGCCTGCCGCACGTTGGGCCCGATGAAGAAGGCGACGTGGCGGAAGCGCCCGGCCTGCGCGGGCTCCACGTAGGGCGCGGGCCCCAGCGTCAGCAGGTGCACCACCTCGTTGTCGGAGAGGGAGGGGCCCCGCTCGTCCACCAGGGCCCGCACCAGCGTCACCGGCTCGGCCGCGCCCGAACCGATGAGGATGCGCCTTCCCGGCAGGACGGCGCGCAGGGCCTCCCCGGCCGTCCTCACCCGGTCCGCGTGGCGCTTCATCCAATCGTCCATACGACTGCGGATAAGCACTGGGCGCGCCCTCCGCGCGCCGCGACGGGCAGGCTCGCGGGGTCCCTGCTCCCCTGCCGGTGTTCGTCCGGAAGGCGCCAGCCCCAGCTTGGAAGGAAAGCGAGGAGCCCAAGACCATGGAGCCGACCCTTCCCCCAGAGCCCTCTCCCCAGGCGC
>NZ_RAWC01000035.1:0-57080 GCF_003611685.1 Corallococcus sp. CA049B
GGCCGGCAGGTCCTCGTGGCCCCGCTGTAACCGTCCCCCGGTGTCGCGCGTAGGTTGAAGTGGCGCCCTTCTTCCGGCGGCGCCGGAGGCTTCGCGACCCATGTCGTCCGCCCGTGCAGTGCCGTCTCCCACCCCGCGGCCGGTAGCACGCCGGCTGTGGCCCGCCTTGCTGGTGCTGGCCACCGCGCTGAGCGCGTGCACCGAGGCGCGTGGCGCTCCGCCCGGCGCGAAGCCCGCGGCCACAGCGTCCGCCCCGGTGCAGGACGGCCGCAAGTACACGAAGCCGTCCGACGCGGAGCTGAAGCGCACCCTGTCCCCCCTGGCCTACCAGGTGACGCAGCACGAGGCCACCGAGCCGCCCTTCCGCAACGCGTACTGGAACAACCACGACGAAGGGCTCTACGTCGACGTGGTCAGCGGCGAGCCGCTGTTCTCCTCGCGCGACAAGTTCGAGTCCGGCACCGGCTGGCCCAGCTTCACCCGCCCCCTGGCCAAGGCCCACGTGGTGGAGAAGCGCGACAGCACCCTGGGCATGGAGCGCGTGGAGGTGCGCTCGAAGGACGGCGACTCGCACCTGGGCCACGTCTTCGAGGACGGGCCCGAGCCCACGGGCCTGCGCTACTGCATCAACTCCGCGTCGCTGCGCTTCGTCCCCGTGAACGAGCTGGCCGCGAAGGGCTATGGCGCGTGGCTGCCCGCCTTCGGCCGCGCGGCCCCTGCTGAGCCCCAGGGAGCGCTCGCCCCCGCGGCGGGCGCCGGGGTGCTGGCGAAGGCGGCGGCCCCCTCGGAGGCCCCGCGCGAGACGGCGTACCTGGCGGGCGGGTGCTTCTGGGGCATGGAGGACATCCTCCGCAAGATTCCAGGCGTCATCGACACGGAGGTCGGCTACACGGGCGGCTCGAAGAAGGGCGCCACCTACGAGGACGTGCACACCGGGGAGACGGGGCACGCGGAGGCCGTGCGCATCGTCTTCAACCCGAAGCTGCTGACGTACGAGGCGCTACTGGAGCAGTGGTTCTTCCGCATGCACGACCCGACGACGCTCAACCGCCAGGGCAATGACGTGGGCTCGCAGTACCGCTCCGCCATCTTCTACCTGTCGGACGAACAGCGCCGGACGGCGGAGGCGGTGAAGGCCCGCGTGGACAAGGCCGGCAGGTGGTCCCGGCCCGTCGTCACGCAAATCACCGCCGCCGGCGAGTGGGTGCCCGCCGAGGGCTACCACCAGGACTACCTGGTGAAGAACCCCGGCGGCTACACCTGCCACTACCTGCGCGACTGAAGCGCGCCCTCACGCGGCGCGGTCGTGCACCTCGAACGTCATGCCCGCCTTGCGCAGGCGCTCCACCAGCACCATGCCCATGGCGGACGCGGGGGTGAGGACGCCGCCCCGCTTGGGGATGGTGTCGAAGGCGAGGCACAGAGCGGACTCCGCCAGCATGCGCGCCGTGGCCGCGTAGCCCGGGTCGCCCTTCGCCGCGACCTTCCCCTCCACCTTCACGCGCTGGCCGCTCTTGGGCGAGTGGCCCTCGCCCAAGAGCCGCACCTCGAAGTGGCCGCGCTCGCGCACGGTGGCGGACGGGCCCTCGCCCGGCGCGGGCAGCACGTGCTTCTCCAAGAGCTCCCGCACGGGGTCCACGTTGGACAGGACCATGAAGCCGCCCAGCCCCGCGGTGGTCGCCGTGGCGAGCGCCAGGCCCTTGGGCCCGGGGCCGAAGTCGGAGACCTCCGAGTAGAAGAAGTCGCGGCCCCACGGGAAGCCCAGGAGCGCGTTGGAGCGCCGCACGACGCGCGTGTTGACGGAGGCCATCACGAAGGGCGCGGTCCACGTGCCCGTGTCCGGGCTCTTCTTCACCGTGGCCAGGTCGCGCTCCTCCTTCGTGCCCCGGGAGGGCTCCGGATCCAACGCGTGGGCGCTGGTCAGCACCTTCTTGAGGGACGGGTCCGCCTTCACCGCCGCCAGGGTGTCCATCATGCTGGCGATGGTGCCGCCGCTGAAGCCGCCGCGCATGCGCGTCAGGTGGAAGCGCACCTGGTCGCAGTGGCCGCCGTGCCTCTCCCGCATGTAGTCCTGGACCATCAGCGTGCCCAGGTCGGAGGGGATGGAGTCGAAGCCGCAGGTGTGCACGATGCGGGCGCCCGTCTCGCGCGCCCGCGCGTCATGAGCGTCGATGGTCTTGCGCATGAACTGCACCTCGCCCGTCAGGTCGCAGTAGTCCGTGCCGGCGCGGACGCAGGCGGCGACCAGCTCGTTGCCGTAGCGGGCGTAGGGGCCCACGGTGGAGATGATGACGCGCGTGCGCGCCACCATCGCGTCCAGCGAGGCCGCGTCCTTCGCGTCCGCGAGCACCACCGGCAGGTCCGCGAACTCCGGCCGCACCTTCACCAGCTCCGAGCGGACCTGCTCCAGCTTTCCTTCGTCCCGCCCGGCGAGGGCCCACTTCGCGCGGTGCGCGTCCTGGTTGCGAGCCAGGTACTCCGCCACCAGGCGGCCAGTGAATCCCGTGGCGCCCCACAGGATGATGTCGAACGCGGGCTTCGTGTCGTGGGCCATGGGGCGGCGCGTAGCCGGACCCTCCATGTGCGCGCAAGCGCGATTCCACGGTCCGTGAACGCCCTGTGCGGGGCGCTACACCTCGGGGCCTCGGGCGCGCAGGCGCAACCGGATGGGTCCGCGCGCGGTGGACGGGTCCACCACCCTTCCCCCCTGCACGATGTCCAACACCCCGCGAGCGACGAGCCTGCGCGCCGCCTCGCGCACGGGCTCCATGCACGCGCGCCAGTCCTCCTCGCCGGACGCGCGGGCGACCTCGGAGGGGCACACGGTGGCGCCTCCTGCCCGCTGGGAGAGCAGCTCCAGGATGCGCGCCTCCCACGGGGAATCCCGCGCCCCGGTCCGCTTCCCCCGGCATGAATCCGAGCAGTACCGCACCTGTTCCCAGTCGCGCGCCCACTTGCGGCGCCAGGTGATGGCGCGGCCACAGACGGCGCAGGGCTTGGGAGGCGGAGGGGAGGTCATGCCCTCCCATCGATGCGTCCGGCCCCGCCGGGTTTCAACCCCGGCCGGTGTCAGCCCAGCGCCGCCTCCACCTCCAGGGCGCGGTGCGCGTACGTGTGCTCGGCCAGCACGCGCCGGAGCGCGGCCTGTCCCATGCGCCGCGCGTCCTCCGGGGTGAGGCGCTTCACGTGCTCCGCGACCTCCTCACCGGAGCGGGCCACCAGCACCTCGCGGCCGGGCTCCAGGAACCGCTCCACGCCCTCGAAGGCGTCGGTGATGAGGCAGGCGCCCGCGCCCGCGGCCTCGAACACGCGCGGGGACGGCGAGAAGCCGAAGCGCGCCATGCTGTCGCGGTGCAGGTTGAGCACCGCGCGCGCGGAACAGTTCAGCGCGTTGTGGTCCTGCGTGTAGACGTGGCCCAGGCGCCCGACGTTCGCGGGCACGACGCGGTCCTCCCAACCGTTGCCGCCCAGGAGCATGCGCGCGTGGGGCAGCGCTTGCGCGACCTGGAAGAAGCAGGCCTCCACGCGCGCCTCGCGGTCCGGCAGCCGGTTGCCCAGGAAGGCCAGGTCGCAGGCGAAGCGCGGCTCGGGCGCCACGGGGTGATGCGTGTCCGGATCCACCGCCGGGTAGATGGGCACGCACTGCTTCGCCCCCAGCTCGCGGTACGCGTTCACCACCGGCGCGCCGCCGCCGGACGTGAGGATGCGGTCGAAGCGCGGGATGCGCTCACGAAAGAGGTGATGGGCGTCCTTCGCCACGTGCTCCAGCGTGGCGGGCGCGCTCACGTCCCAGAACACCACCTGCGTGCCGGAGCGGCGCAGCTCCAGCACACACGCATCCAGATACGCGTCTTGGGCCCCCACGCCGCTGGCCTTCACCACCACGTCCACGCCGAAGGCGTCGTCCAGGCACTCGTCCACCGAGCCCGGGTTGTTGGAATAGACGACGACGCGGGCCCCGCCCGGCTCCTGGAGGTCGCGGTGCTCCTGCCGTCCGGAGGCATCCGGTTCATAGAAGGTGACCTGGTGCCCGCGCGCGTGCAGGGCGCGCAAGAGGCCCCGGTAGTAGGTGGCCGCGCCATTCCACCAGGTGGACACGAGGCTGGAACCGAAGAAGGCGAAGCGCAGGCCGCGGCTCATGCGAGGACTCTTTCCGAGGACAGTGGATGGAGGACGTCACCGGACATCCCCAGCTCCTGACAGAGGATGAGCAGCGCCTCCACCCGGTGCGCGCAGGTGTGGCGTGACAGTATCGTGCGCAGACCGGCTTCCGCGAAGGCGTGCCGCATCTCCGCGTCCGCGACCAGCGCGGACAGGTGGCGCCGCATCTGCGCGCCGTCCCGGGCGACGAGGTAGTCCCGTCCCGCGGTGAAGAGCCCGTCCGAGTCCTCCCAGGGAGCGGACACCAGCGGGATGCCGCACGCCAGCGCCTCGAAGGGGCGGATGGTGGGGATGCCGGGCAAGAGCGTGGCGTAGGGGCGCCGGGGGATGTGCACCGTGACGCGCGCCTGGGAGAAGGCCAGCGGCACGCGGTGGTTGGGCAGCCAGCCGGCGTACTCGATGCCGGCGTCGAAGAGGGCGCGCAGGGCGGGGACCGGGTAGCGCACGCCATGCACCCGCGCGGTGAGGCCCAGCTCGTGCACCGGCTCCACGAGGAACTCCTGCAGCTCCTTCGTGCGCTCGCCGTCCCCCCCATTGCCAACCCAGACCAGGTCCCGCACCTCGCGGTTGCGCGGGTGCGGGTGGAACACGCGCACGTCGGCGGCCTCGTGCCAGGTCCACGCGCGCCGGGCCCAGCCCCGCTCCAGGTAGAGGTCCCGGAGCACGTCTCCGGCGGCGAGCACCCCGTCGTACCGGGACAGGTCGTAGCCGGCCATCACCTCCGGCGCGCTCACGCTCCGGTGCCAGGTGTCGTGGAAGAGCAGGCGGAAGCGGCCGCCGTCACGCCGGTGCGCACCCATGCGGCGCACCAGGTCCGGCGACGTCCCGGCGTGCACCAGCACCAGGTCCGCGCCATCGAGCACGGCCTCCAGGTCCAGCGCGCCGGGCGCGTAGCGCTCCGGACGCACGCGCGGGTAGAGGGCGCGGACCTCGTTGAGCACTGCCACGCCGTGGGGTTCCTCCAACAGACACTGGAAGCTCGACGCGTCCTCCGGTTCGAACACGCGCACGGAGTGGCCTCGCGCGGCCAGCTCCGTCACCACCCCGCGCAGGAAGTGGGCGTCGCCGTGGTTCCAGTCCGACAGCAGGGAATGACAGAAGAGGATGACACGCATGGATGGACAGGCTCCTCGGGCTCCCCCGCCGCGTGGCCATGGGCCCGGTCGGGAAAACGGTAAACACCCCGCCGTCCGGTTCACCCCTCCCTGATGGCTTGTCTGGGCGTCAGCCCTCGGGGACGCCCTCTCCCCTCCCCACAGGGCGCCTTGCCCGTGAAGTACGAAAGTCTTCGTTGACACCTACGAAATCGTTCGTATAACTATGCGTAGGAAGCGGTGAGGAGAGAGGAAGCCATGAGCCGAGGAAAGCTGCCGCGCCCCACGGATGCCGAGCTGGCCATCCTGCGGGTGCTGTGGGACGGGGGGGCGCGCACGGTGCGCGAGGTCCACGAGACGCTCCAGGATGGGAGCGGCTACACCACCGTCCTGAAGACGATGCAGATCATGACGGAGAAGGGGCTGGTGACGCGCGACGAGTCCCAGCGCGCGCACGTCTACAGCGCCCGGCTCCCCCGGGAGAGCACCCAGCAGCAGCTGGTCACCGACCTGATGGACCGCGTGTTCGGCGGCTCTCCGGCGCGGCTCGCCCTGCAGGCCCTGTCCACGAAGAAGACGTCCCCGGAGGAGCTGGCGGAGCTGCGCCAGCTGCTGGATTCGCTCGAGAAGGAGTCGGAGTCATGAACGGTCTCATCCTGGAAGCGGTGGGTTGGGCGCTCGTGCACCTGGTGTGGCAGGGCGCGCTGGTGGCGGTGGCCCTGGCGCTGGCGCTCCGGTGGGTGGGGCGGCGCTCGGCGAACCTGCGCTACGCGCTGGCGTGCGGCGCGCTGGGCATCATGCTGGCGCTGCCGGTGGCCACCGCGTGGCGGCATGCCTCGCGCGCGGCGGAAGCCCGTCCGGTGGTGCGCACGGCGGTCGTCCCGCGGACCGTGGCGCCCATGCCGGCGCCAGCGCGCGCCGCCCTGACGGAGCTGCCTGCTCCCGCACATATAAAGGATACGGCGACGCTGCCCCGGCTGGACGGGATGTTCCAGCAGGTGGGCGAGCACCTGCCCTGGCTGGTGCTGGCGTGGGGCCTGGGCGTGGCGGCGTCGTCGCTGCGGCTGCTCAAGGGCTGGATGGGGCTGCGCCGGCAGGTGGACGAGGCGGTGCACGCGTCGTGGGAATGGCAGCAGCGGCTGGAGGTGCTGGCGCGGCGGCTGAACCTCACGCGTCCGGTGCGCCTGCTGGTGTCGTCGAAGCTGGACGTGCCGTCCACGCTGGGCTGGCTGAAGCCGGTGGTGCTGGTCCCCACCGCCACGCTCACCGGGCTGGCCGTGCGGGAGCTGGAGCTGGTGCTGGCCCACGAGCTGGCCCACATCCGCCGTCACGACTTCGCGGTGAACGTGGTGCAGACGCTGGTGGAGACGCTGCTCTTCTACCACCCGGCCGTGTGGTGGATGTCCCAGGTCATCCGCGTGGAGCGCGAGAACTGCTGTGACGACCTCGCGGTGCGGCAGGGCCCCGGCGCCCTCCCCTACGCCCGAGCGCTCACCGCGCTGGAGGCGCTGCGGTTGCAGGGCATGGACGCCAGCGGGCCCGCGATGTCCGCGCTGGGTGGTTCGCTGAAGGACCGCGTGCGGCGGCTGGTGGTGGCGCCCGCGTCGCGGTGCTCGTCGCGCTGGGCGGCGGGGGTGTCCATCGTCACGCTGGCCAGCAGCCTGGCGCTGGCGGTGCCGCTGACGGCGCTCGCCGTGCAGCAGCCCGTGAAGGCGCCGGAGTCGAAGGCCCTGGCGTCTCCTGCCGCGAGTGCCGCCCCGGCGCCCGCCGCGTCCACGTCGCGCGCCACCGCCGCGAGCGCCGCCGTGGCACCCGCCCGGCTCGCGGTCCCCCCGCCGATGCCGCTCCCGGTCCTCGCGGCGCCTCCTGCTCCGCCCCCGGCGCCCGCCCCGGTCCTCGCGCCGGTTCCGAACCCCGGGCCCTCCTCGAAGGAGAAGGCCCGCGCGGAGAGGAAGGCGTCCGACGACGACGACGAGAAGACCCGCGTGGGCGTGGATCCGCTGAGCGTGGATCAGCTCGTCGAGCTGAAGGTCGCGGGCGTCACACCGGCGGTCGTCGAGCGCATCTCCGCCATGGGCTACGAGCCCACGGTGGCCACGCTGGTGGGCTTCCAGCACGCCGGCATCACGCCGGAGTACGTGAAGTCCATGACGGACCGCTTCGGCCGCTCCCTCCCCGCCGAGCAGCTGCTGTCCCTGAAGCACCTGGGCGTCACGCCGGAGTGGCTGGGTCAGATGGCCGCCCTGGGCTTCGACAAGGAGGACTCCGACGACCTGCTGTCCGCGAAGGCGCTGGGCATCAACGCCGCGTGGCTCAACGAGCTGAAGGCCGCGGGCTTCGGGAAGCTGAGCCTGGATGAAGCCGTGCAGCTGCGCGCGCTGGGGGTCGACTCCAGCTACCTGCGCGAGCTGGAAGGCGCGGGCGTGAAGCCCGCCACCGTGGATGAGCTGGTGCGCCTGCGCACCGGCGGCGTGGACGCGGACTTCATCCGCCGCATGCAGAAGCTCCGGAAGTAACCCCTCCCATCCTCTCCCATGCAGCCCCACCGCGCGCTCCATCCCGGGCGCGCGGAAGGGCCGCGCCTTGCCCGAAAAGGAGTCGCCGTCATGACGTCGCGCCTGTCCCCGTGGCTCACCCTGGCCGTGATGCTCCTCACCCTCCCCGTCCTCGCCGCCGAAGCGCAGCGCACCGGCACGTGGGGCGCGTATGTGAAGGAGCAGCAGTTGCAGCTGTCATTGCAGCCCAGGGACCGTCCTGATTCGCACCACGGCTTCTTTGCGCCGCTCGCCGACTTCCAGGGGCTGTCCACGGCGGAAGGGAGCAGCGCCCCCTTCAAGCTGGTGCGTGAAGCGGGCACCTTCGACTTCGAGGGCCGCTTCAAGGACGGCCAGGGCGTGGGCACCTGGCGCTTCAGCCCGGACGCCAGCTTCACGAAGAAGCTGGCGGAGCTGGGCATTCCCAAGCCGGACGCGGACGAGCAGTTCCTGCTGGCCAGCGTGAACGTCGGCCCGCGGCGCGTCCAGGCGCTCGCGGCCGTGGGCCAGAAGGTGACCACCGTGGAGGAGCTGGCCCAGGTGGGCATCTTCCGCGTCACCCCGGAATACGTCCGGGCCATGGCCGCCGAGGGCTACCCGAAGCTGACGCTCGAGCAGCTGGTGAGCAGCCGAATCCACAACGTCACGCCGGAGCGCATCCAGGGCCTCGCGGCGCTGGGGTTCAAGGGCCTGCCCCTGGACTCACTCCTGTCCATGAGCATCCACGGCGTGACGCCTGACTTCATCCGCGAGATGCGCGGCCTGGGCTTCAAGGACCTGAGCGCGGACGACCTGGTGTCCATGCGCATCCACGGCGTCACCGCCGCGTTCGTGAAGGAGATGCGCGACGCGGGCTACGAGAACGCCACCGCGGAGGACTTCGTCTCCCTGCGCATCCACGGCATCGACTCCGTCTTCGTCCGCTCCCTGTCGAATAAGCGATGACGCTGGAGGAGCAGGGCCTCAACGAGAGCTACGCGGCGCTGGACAAGCTGCTCGCGAGGCCCCACTGAGGCAGGGCCCCAAGGACGGGAGGCTTCCGGGCCTCCCGCCCACCCTTCACTCCGTCATACCGTCCACCCGCTTTTCGGTGTATCCCTGGCTCCCCCTCAACGGGCTTCCCCCCTGCCCGGCCCATCAGGAGCGAGCCATGCATCACAGCCGACTCAGCACGTTCGTCATCGACTGCAAGGTCGAGGACTTCGAAGCCGCCACCCGGTTCTGGAGCGCGGCGCTGGGGCGGGCGATGAAGCCGGCGGATCCGGACTCGCCCACCTACCGCGAGCTGGAGGCGAAGCCCGAGGAGCCGAGCCTCCTCATCCAGCAGGTGGAGCACGAGAGCCGCATCCACCTGGACATCGAGTCGGATGACCTGGACGCGGAGGTGGAGCGGCTGGAGGCCCTGGGCGCGAAGCGCATCGCCTACGTGAAGCGCTGGTGGGTGATGGAGGCCCCCACCGGCCAGCGCTTCTGCGTCGTCCGCCCGCAGCGCGGTCCTTTGGAAGGCCGCGCCAATGTGTGGGACGGCGAGGGCCGCTAGAAGCGCGCCCTACCCCGGCCCCAGCGCGGCCTGGAGCAGGTCCAGAAGCCCCGGCCACTCCTCCGCGGACAGCCACAGCCCCTCCGCGGAGTGCTCCGCGGTCATCCGCAGGGAGGAGGACTCGAAGAGGCGGGCCGCCAGGGCGCCCTCCTTCGGCAACGCTCCCTCCACCCGGAGCACCTGTCCGTCCCAGGCCAGCCCCGGCGGCAGCAGCTTGCGCGCCAGGGCCTGGAGCGCGGCCTTCCCCGCCCCCGTGCGCAGCGCGCCCATCAGCAGCGACGACGCGCCGGGGGACTCCTCCAGCTCCACCCGGCCCGGCGTGGCCAGCCACAGCGTGTAGCGCCCCCCGGACAGCTCCACGCGCTGGGGGGTGGTCTCCACCCGCAGCTTCCAGCCGCGCACGTCCAGCCGCAGGTCGTACACGGACGGGGTGCAGTCCCAGGAGCGCAGGGTGAGCCCCTTCACGCGGCCCAGCACGCCGCGGGACAGCGCCTCCACACGCGCGTGCGACAGGCGCACCCGCCGCCCGGCCACGTCCACCGCCACCTGGTTGGACAGCCCCGCCGGCAGGGCCTTGGCCCACGCGAGCACCCCGTCCAGCATTCCCGTCCACTGCTGCCCCGCCATCACGCGTCACTCCCTGGGTCCCCGGCCAGGGCACCCGACGGGCGCACAATGGGGGACGCGGGCCCCCCGTGCAAAGCGCACGCGCGGTGCTACGGTGCGCCCCGTGCCCCAGAGCGAGTCCCTGTCAGAGCGGGTGGAGCGGTTGGAGCTGCCCTTCAACGAGTACGGTGTCGACCCGTACGGCATCTCCAAGAAGCACCTGAAGCTGGCGCTGGAGTTCTTCGCCTTCCTCTACCGGAACTACTTCCGGGTGCGCTGCACCGGCGTGCAGCACATCCCCAAGAGGGGCCGCGGCATGCTGGTGGGCAACCACTCCGGCGGCGTCGCGGTGGACGGGATGATGGTGCTCACCTCCACGATGCTGGAGATGGACCCGCCCCGGCTGGCGCAGGGCATGGTGGAGCGCTTCATCCACAAGTTCCCCGTGGCCTCGCTGTGGGCCAGCCGCACCGGCCAGTTCACCGGCCTGCCCGAGCACGCCGTGCGCCTCTTGGAGGACGACCGGCTCCTGATGATCTTCCCGGAAGGCGCGCGGGGCACCGCGAAGCTCTACCCGGACCGCTACTCGCTGGTGGACTTCGGCACGGGGTTCATCCGGCTGGCGCTCCAGACGCGCTCGCCCATCATCCCCTTCGCCTTCCTGGGCGGCGGCGCGGCCATCCCCACGGTCACCAACGCGTACGCGCTGGGCAGGCTGCTGGGCATCCCGTACGTGCCGCTGACGCCGTACCTGCTGCCCCTGCCCCTGCCCGTCGGCCTGGAAATCCACTACGGCGAGCCGCTCGTCTTCGAGGGCACGGGCGACGAGGAGGACCACGTCATCCAGGGCTACGTGGACCAGGTGAAGGCGAGCATCCAGCGGCTCATCGAAGACAACCGCGCCGAGCGCAACCTGCGCCGGGCCCGGAGGCTGTTGCCATGAGGGTGT
The DNA here is from genome assembly GCF_003611685.1 of Corallococcus sp. CA049B. NCBI lineage: Bacteria > Pseudomonadati > Myxococcota > Myxococcia > Myxococcales > Myxococcaceae > Corallococcus > Corallococcus sp. CA049B. Next base: position 10,885 of record NZ_RAWC01000035.1, read on the forward strand.
TGATCGCGGGCATCTCCGGCGGCATCGCGCGCAGGCTGGCGCTGAAGCTGCGCGACAGCGGCCATGAGGTCGCGGGCATCGACGTGCGCCCGTGGCGGGACGCGCCCAAGGGCATCGACGTGCACCCGGTGGACATCCGCAAGCGCGCCGCCGAGGACGTCTTCCGCCGCTGGAAGCCGGAGGCCGTCATCCACATGGCCACGGTGACGGCGTTCACCGTGCAGGGCCACGAGCGCGGCCGCATCAACCTGGACGGCACCAAGGCGCTGTTCGACCACTGCGCGGCGCACGGCGTGAAGCAGGTGCTCTTCGTGGGGCGGCACACGTTCTACGGCGCGGCGCCGGACTCGCCGCTGTACCACAGCGAGGACGAGCCCCCGCGCGCGCTGGAGGCCATCCCGGAGCTGGCGGACCTGGTGGCCGCGGACCTGTACGCGGCGACGGCGCTGTGGCGCCTGCCGGACGTCACCACCGCGGTGCTGCGGCTCGTCTACACGCTGGGCACGCCGGGCACGGGCACGCTCGCGAACCTCTTGCGCGGCAAGCGCGTGCCCATGGTGCTGGGCTACGACCCGCTCTTCCACGTGCTCCAGGAGGAGGACGTGGTGACGGCGCTGCAACTGGCGATGGAGAAGCAGGTGCGCGGCATCTTCAACGTCGCGGGGCCCGCGCCCATCCCGCTGTCGGTCATCATCAAGGGCACGGGCCGCACGCCGGTGCCGCTGCCGTCCCCGGTGCTGTCGCTGCTGCTGGGCCGGGCGGGCTTCCCGCGGCTGTCCGTGGGGGCCACGGACCACCTGCGCTACCCCATCGTGGTGGACAACAAGCGCTTCCTGGAGGCCACGGGCTTCCAGTACACCTACGACGAGGGCCGCATCCTGCGCGCCTACGCGGACGCGCTGCCGGTGGACCGGGCGGGCAATGGTGGCTGAGAGCGTGGGCGCGGCCCCCGTGGCCACGCCGGGCCTGCTGCGCCGGGTGGAGGCGGTGGTGTTCTTCACCGTGTTCCTGGACCTGGTGGGCTTCGGCATCGTCATCCCGATGCTGCCCTTCTACGTACAGTCCATGGGCGGCTCGGCGCGCACGGTGGGCATCCTCCTGGGGTGCTTCAGCTTCACGCAGCTGCTCGCCACGCCGCTGCTCGGGCGCTACTCGGACCGGCACGGGCGGCGGTCCGTCATCCTCCTGAGCCTCTTGGCGAACGCGGTGGCCATGGCGCTGTTCGCGCTGGCCAGCCACCAGCGGATGCTGCCGCTCCTGTTCGCGTCGCGCATCCTGGCGGGGGCGACGTCCGGCAACATCGCCGCGTGTCAGGCGGCGCTCGCGGACGTGACGACGAAGGAGACGCGCGCCCGGGCCATGGGGCGCATTGGCGCGGGCATTGGCCTGGGCATGGTGCTGGGGCCCACGCTGGGCGGCCTGTTCTCCGGGCTGGGCCCGTGGGTGCCGCCGCTGCTCGCGGGAGGCCTGGCGCTGGTGGGATTCCTGGCCGCGTTCTTCTTGATGCCGGAGACGCACCCGGTGGAGCAGCGCGCGGAGGCGAAATCCCAGACGCGCTGGTCCGCGTTGCAGGACTCGCCGCGGCGCAAGGCCTTGGGGATGGTGCTGGGGTTGTTCTTCGCGGTGTTCCTGTCCATGACCACGCTCCAGGTGGCGTTCGCGCTGCTGGTGCAGGCGCGGCTGGGCTGGGGCTCCAAGGAGGTGGGCTACACCTTCGCCGTGGTGGGCGGCCTGGGCATGGTCATCCAGGGCGGGCTGATTGGCCCGCTGTCGCGCGCGGCGGGTGAGTTCCGGCTGATGATCTGCGGAGCGCTCCTGCTCGCGGGCGGCATGGCGGGGCTCGCGGTGTCGTGGCAGGCGCTTCCGATGATGGCCTCCGTGGTGCTGGTGGGCGTGGGGACGGGCTTCCTGCAGCCGTTGATTTCGAGCCAGGCCTCGCAGGTCGCCCCGCCGGCGCAGCAGGGCGCCGTGCTGGGGCTGGCGCAGTCGTGCGGCGGCCTGGCCCGCACGGTAGGGCCGGTGGCGAGCGGCTGGATGTATGCGTCATGGAGCACCCAGGCCCCCTTCCTGACGGGCATGGTCTCAGCGCTCGCGGCGGCCGGGTTGGGGCTGCTCCTCCGTCGGGAGACCGGCGACGACGCAGGGCGCTAAAGCCTCTCAGACCCACCCGGGTCCCTTCCTTCCCGGCAACCCCATACCTCCTTTGGGGGGCTTGTCTTCACCCGACCCGTGGGAGCAGTCTTTTGCTCACGAGGGGCGGTGAAGCCATCACCCCCGGGGGGTAGTGCTTGCCATTGGCGGGTGAAGTCGCGCTGCTGGATGCGCTGGACCGTCAGGCCCGGCGCAGGGCGGAGGGCATCGCGACGCTGAGCGTGCTGGAGGGGCCGGAGGCCCTGGGAGGGACCCTCTGGAGCCAGTGGGCCGCGAGGCACGGGCTGACGGTGGTGGAGGTGTCCGGGGAGGACCCGCACGAGGCGGCGCTGGGCTGGGCCCGGGCGCTGGCGGCGACCCGGGACCTGGGGGCGGACGCGGAGGCGCTGGCGGCGTTCAGCCTGACGGCGGCGAACCCCAGACACACGCCGGTGTTCCGGGGAAAGACAGCCCATGAGCGGCGCGTGTTGCTGGAGGCGCTGCCGCCGCCCGCGATGCTGGCGGACGCCACGTGGGCGCTGTGCCGGGAGCTGGTGATTGAACGGGAGGCGGTGGAGCCAGGAACGCTCCCAGACGCCGTGCGCACGGCGCTCGCGAAGAACCTGGGCGCGGGGCTGCGCGCGCTGCACGCGCTGGTGCCGCCCGGGAAGGCCCCGGTGGTGCGAATGGCGGTGGGGGAGGCGCCATCGCACCGGGGGCTCCAGGTGGCGGGGGTGCTGAGCACCGCGGTGCCGGCGCTCGCGGTGGCGTGCGTGGTGTCCAGCGAGGCGCTGGGGGCGTTCCTGGCGGGCGGGGAGACGCGGCTGAAGGCGCTGGTGCGCGAGGGCGTGCTGGAGGTGCCCGTGGAGCCCTCCGAGGCCGCGAGCGCGGTGGCGACGCTCCGGAAGCTGGAGCGCACGGGCGCACCCGAGCAGCAGCGGGTGAGCGCCGCCGAGGTGGCGCTGGCGGTGCTGACGGGCGCGGGCGCGGCGGGCGCGGACCGGGCGCGGAGCAAGGCGGAGGCGTACCTGCGCGACCGGCTGGAGGAGCACCCCGCCACGGCGGGCCTCTTCGAGCTCAACGCCCGGCTGCACCCCGAGGACAAGCGCAGCTGGGAGGTGGACCTGCTGTGCCGCCGGCTGCGCATCGCGGTGGAGATCGACGGCTACCACCACTTCCAGGATCCGGAGCGGTTCCGCCGCGACCGTCGCAAGGACCTGGACCTGCAGCGCGAGGGCTACTGGGTGTACCGGCTGCTCGCGACGGATGTGCTGTCCCAGCTGGAGCACATCCTCCACACCCTCGACACGTTGATTGAAGCCCGCGGGCGCGAGCCTGGCGGGCGGGAGCCACGACATGGACACCGACACTCCTGACACCCGGCTTCAGGGCCTGGCCCTGGCCTGGCTGGCGACGCGCTCGGAGAAGAAGGCCGGCACGCGCGCCGAGCTGACGAAGACGCTGCACGCGTTCGTGGAGCACCGCTGGAGCCGGGGCGAATGGAGCGGCCGGTTCGACGCGCTGCTGACGGAGCTGCTGGAGGACAAGCTCGTGGAGGCCCGGGGCCGTTCGGGGCTGGCGTTGACGGGGGCGGGCCGTCAGCAGGCGTTGAAGTTCCTGCGAGTGGACTCCCCCAAGGGGCTCACGTGGAAGCGCGTGAAGCAGCAGCACCTGCTGGCGAAGGGGCTGGGCCTGCCGGGTTCCAAGTCCGCGCTGGGGCGCCTGTCGGACGCGGACGGCGTGCGGGCCCTGGTGCTCAAGCGGGCGCACAAGCTGGAGGGGCCGGAGACGCCGACGCTGGCGCAGGTGCGCGACCGGCTGCTGTGGCGGCAGCTGGGCGTGGAGACGGACGAGGCGTTCTCGCTGCGCGCGGTGCAGGCGCACCTGCTGGGCCAGCTGCTGGAGCAGGAGGTCCGCGACCCGAAGCGCGGCGTGGAGCAGCTGGCCGCCCGCGCGGTAGGGGCGGCACGGGTGGACGCGGAGGTGGTGCGGATGGCGGCGCTGCGGGAGTGGGTGCTGGCGGAGGCGGACCGGGTTTCCGCGCCCAGGCCGAAGCTCGTGGAGGCGGCCGTGAAGGTCACCCCCAAGACGCTGCCCACGGACACGGTGTCTTTCGCCCGGCGGGTGCTGGACACGGCGGGGGCCGTGCCTCCTTCAGGCCGCTTCGGTGACAACAAGGTCTTCATCTCCCACGTGTGGAAGGCGTTGCAGCCGGAGTGGGCGGACCGCCCGGCGTTCAACGAGGCGCTGCTCGAAGCCAACCGCGCGAATCAGCTGTCCCTGGGACGCGCGGACCTGCTGGCGGCCATGAACCCCCGGGACATCACTGAATCCGAAGTGCGCGCCGTCGGCGCCACCTTCCACTTCGTCGTCCTCTAGCCCCATCCCGCTCAGGAGCCTCCCCATGTCCAAAGACGCCCGTCTGCAAGCGTTCCTGTCCGATGGCCCCGAGATCTTCAACAGCGTCCAGCAGGGCCAGACGCTCTGGAAGCGGGATCCGTTCGACGTGCCCTCCATCAATGCCCCCGCGCGGGTGGCGTTCGAGCGGCTCGTGAAGCGCGCCACCGCCCAGACGCCGCCGGAGGACGGACGGATCCTCCTCTTGAAGGGGGACTCCGGCAGCGGGAAGACACACCTGGTGCGCGCCTTCCGCAACAGCGTGCACGAGAGCGGCAGGGGCTACGTCGGGTATCTGCCCATGACCGTCGATGTGACGCACTACGACCGGTACATCCTGTCGGAAGTCATCGACTCGCTGGAGAAGCCGTATGACCACGGCCACGTCGAAGACACGGGGCTGATGCTGCTGTCCGAGGCCGTGCTCAAGCGCTGCACGAACATCTTCGCGGCCCACATCCCGGACGAGGACGTGCTGGACGACGAGGAGCTGCACGGCAACATCCGCGCGGTCGCGGACGACCTGCACGCGGACGCTGCGTTCCGGAACATCGACGTCAACCTGCTGCGCGCCCTGCTCTGCCTCCAGCGCCGCGAGGCCCGCTTCCACCACCGCATCGTCCAGTGGCTGCGCTGCGAGGAGATGTCACCCGAGGACCGGGCCATCATCGGCAACCTGGTGCCTCGCAACACCGAGGAGTCTCCCAGCCGGATGCTCATCCAGCTGGGTCAGCTGATGGGCATCTTCGGCAAGGCGATGGTCCTCTGCGTCGACCAGGTGGAGGACATGCTCGACTTCGAGCAGAGGCCCCAGATGGAGCCCTCCTTCCGCCGCGCGATGAGCACGCTGGTGGCGCTGGCGGCCCAGGTGCCCTCGGCCATCGTGGTGGTCTGCTGCCTGTCCGACTTCTGGGTCGCGACGCGCTCGCACCTCAACCGCGCGATGCTCGACCGCATCGAGCGCAACCCCGAGCCCGTGGACCTGGAGCTCAACGTCACCGCGCAGACGGGACGCGACATCGCGGCCCGCCGGCTGAAGTCCCTGTACGAGCAGCAGGGCATCGCGTTCAACCCGTCCCAGCCCACCTACCCCATTCCGCCCCAGGGCTTCGATTTGCTGAGCGGACAGCGGACGCGCGACATCCTGAACGCCTGCCACCGCTACCGGGAGCAGGCCATCCAGGATGGGAAGCTGCCGGCGGCGTTCCCCCTGCCGGAGAAGCATCAGTCTCCCGCGAAGGGAGTCACCGTCATCACGCAGACGCCTCTGGCGCCAGACCTGGATCAGGCCTGGACGGACTTCAAGGCGAAGTTCAAGGAGCGTGTGCCCGAAGAAGATGCGGATATCGCGGCGCTGCTCGACTGGGGCATCCAGGTGAGCGCGGAGGAATTGGGAGGCGCCACCCGCTTCCTGGTGGAGCCCTGTGGGAAGGGTGCGCTCGACGTCACGATCCAGCCGGGAAACACCCATCTGTACGTCGCGATCTGCAACACCACCTCGCGAGGTGGACACCTGGCGAGGCAGATGGAGGGCGCCATCAAGGCCGCGAAGAAGAACCTCCCGGTACTGGTGCGCTCCACGGAGTTCCCTGGGGGCCTGGGCACGCTCGTGGCGGACCAGACCGCGGTGCTCCACCGCAAGGGCGGCAGACGGGCGGTGGTGGGGCCCAGCGACCTGCGGGAGCTGCTCGCGTTGAAGGCGTTCCGAAAGCAGCACGACGAAGCCGCGTTCCTCGGCTGGAGCCGCGTGGCCCGTCCGGTGACGCGGCTCCAGGGCATCACGGACCTGCTGTCCCTGGAGAAGTACGTGCCTTCGGCCACGGCGGCAGCCACGCCCGTGTCCAGCAAGACCGCCACTTCGAGCGAGGCCTCCGTGACGGACGGGGTCAACGAATGGGAAGTGACTCCCGCGGGCCACATCCTGCCGCACACGGAAGAGAAGCCGACGCCCACGGTCCATCCGGAAGAAGTGCCCAGGAACTCGAAGAAGGGCGAAGGCCCCAAGGGCCAGATGCGCGTGGGCGTCTCCGAAGGCGTCTTCGCCAACACCGTCTTCGTCCAAGCGGATGAGCTGAACAAGCACAGCGCCTTCCTCGGCGGTCCTGGCAGCGGCAAGACGACGCTCGCCTTGAACCTCATCGAGCAGCTGGTGATCCAGGGTGTTCCCGCCATCCTCGTGGACCGCAAGGGCGACCTCGCCGCGTATGCGCGCGACGAGGCGTGGGACGAGGAACTGGACGACCCGATGATGGTCGAGCGCCGCAAGCAACTGCGCGAGCGCGTGGACGTGGCGCTCTACACGCCGGGCCGCTCGGACGGACGCCCGCTGTCGATTCCAGTGGTGCCCCGGGGGCTCGACAAGCTCTCACCCGAGGAGCGCGATCAAATCCTCCAGCAGGCGGCGGACGCCCTCTCCACCATGCTGGAGTACAAGAGCAGCCAGAAGGACAAGGCCGCGAAGGCCCTGCTGGCCCTGGCGCTGCGCCTGTTGGTGCAGCGTCCGTCCGGCAAGGAGATCACCCTGGACCTCATCCAGCGCTTCGTCGCCGCGCAGGACATGACGCTCGTCCAGGAGGCGCACGGGCTGGATGACAAGGTCTTCGTCAAGCTGGCCCAGGACCTGGCGACGCTGCGGCTCAACGCGCAGGCGCTGCTCTCCAACACGGGAGAGAAGCTCGACATGAACGAGCTGCTGGGGCTGGGGGCCGCGAAGGTGCCGGGCAAGACACGGCTCACCATCATCAGCACCAAGTTCCTGGGCGGGTTGCACAGCTCGCTGTTCTGGGTGTCACAGCTGCTGGTGGAGGCCAATCGCTGGGCCAGCCAGCACCCGTCGCCCAGGCTCCAGGCGGTCCTCCTCTTCGACGAGGCGGACATCTACCTGCCCGCGGTCGGCATCCCCGCCACGAAGCAGCCCATGGAGAACCTGCTCCGGCGAGCGCGTTCGGCCGGCGTCGGCGTGATGCTCGCGACGCAGAGCCCGGGCGATCTGGACTACAAGTGCCGCGACAACGTGCGCGCCTGGTTCGCGGGCCGCGTGAAGGAGGAGACCGCGCTCCGGAAGCTCAAGCCGATGTTCTCGGAGGCGCGCGTGGACGCCTCGGTTCGCCTCCCGGCGCAGAAGACAGGTCAATTCCATGTCCTGCGTGAAGGCCAGGTCGAACAGCTCAAGGCGGACCGGAACATCATCAAGACAGAGCAACTGTCGGAGGAGGAGATCCTCCAGCTCGCGCACCGCTCCGGGGAGCAGGGCATCCGCAACGCGGGCTGAGTCCACCCGGGTCGTGAATCCAACACAACCCAGGCATTTGAGAGCCTTTGCGCCCACCCACGGACCTTCGCGCGAGCCAACGTGGCACCATGGACAGGCAGCTCCCCCCTCTCTCCTGGAGACACCATGCGCCGCTCATTGATGCTGGGCCTTGCCGTCGTCGGACTTCAGTTTGGCTGTGGAATGGACGAAGCCGAGCAGCGCGCGGCCTCGGAGCCGGAGAGGCGCGTGGACGCGCTCTACCGCTGCACGACCGACTCCTTGACCATCTATTACAGCGACGCCACGTACACGACGGAGGTCGGCTCGGATCGGTGCTTCTGCGGCAGGACTCCCTTGCGAACGGGCCAGATGACCGCGTACGCGCTCACGGGATTCAGTGAGGAATGCCCCGGGTTCGCGCCGGCGGCCCAGTAACCCTCCGGCACCGGAGCCCGCGGGCAGGGGGGCGCTCCCCTCCCGCGGGTGGAACCGGCCCACGAGCAGAGAGCCGGCCTCACGCGGCTTCTCGCGGCAGCGGCTCCCATACTTCCTCCAAGTGTCTCTCATGAGGGGAGTAGAGGAATGGCCGTGAGACAGGGCCAGGAGTGGACCGCGCGTGGCCCCCCCGCGCCCGGGGACTCCTCGTCCATCCAGGCCCTCGACGCCCTGGAGCGCATCTCGGACGCGGTCTTCTCGCTCGACCGCTCCTGGCGCTTCACCTACCTCAACGCGAGCAGCGAGTGGGTGCTGCGCCGCCCGCGCGAGGAGCTCCTCGGGCACAACGTCTGGGACGAGTTCCCCGAGGCGCGCGGCTCCGTGTTCGAGCAGGAGTACCAGCGGGCGCTCACGCAGCAGGTCCATGTCGCGTTCGAGGCCTACTACGAACCCCTCGAGGCCTGGCTGGACGTGCGGGCGTACCCCTCCTCGGGAGGCCTCACCATCACCTTCCGGGATGTCAGCGCCCGCGTCCGCGCCGAACATGCGCGGCATGAGTCGGAGAAGTTCCTGCGCGCCACGCTCGACTCGCTGTCCACGCACATCGCCATCCTGGATGGCCAGGGCGCCATCCTCGCCGTCAACGCCGCCTGGAGGCGCTTCGCGCACGACAACGGCTGTCAGGACGATGACGGCCGCTGCGGCGTGGGCGCGAACTACCTGCGGGTGACGGAGGCCGCGCGCGGCGCGAACGCCGGGGAGGCGGCCTCCGTGGCGCAAGGCATCCGCGACATCCTCGCGGGCCGCCGCGAGTCGTTCCTCCTGGACTACCCGTGCCACGAGCCCGCGGGAGGCAAGCGGCGCTGGTTCCTGCTGCGCGCCACGCGCTTCATCGGGTCGGGCCCGATGCGCGTGGTGATGGCCCACGAGGACATCACCGCCCGCCACGAAGCCGACGAGGCGCGCAACCGGCTGGTGCGGGAGGAGGCCGCCCGGGAGGAGGCGGAGGCCGCGCGCGAGCGGATGAACGCGGTGCTCGAGCGCATCACCGACGGCTTCGCCGCGTTCGACCGGGACGGACGCTTCACCTACGTGAACCGGCCCGCCGAGGCCCACTTCGGCCTCAAGCGCGAGGTGCTGCTGGGCCGGCGGCTGGAGGACGTCTTCTCCGGCGACCACGGCCCGGCCATGGCGGCCCTGGTGCGCCGGGCCTCGGCGGCGCAGCTCCCGGTGGAGGAGGAGCAACCCTCGGTCGTGGACAACCGCTGGCTGCGCGTCGTGGCGTACCCGTCCCCGGAGGGGCTCTCCGTCTACTTCCGCGACATCACCGAGAAGCGGCGCGTGGAGCTGTGGGGCCGCTTCCTCTCCGACATGGGCGCCGCCAGCACCCGCTCCCTGGACTGCGGGGAGGTGGTCCGCACCGTGGTGACGCTCGCGGTGCCCACGCTCGCGGACGGCTGCGCCGTCTCCACGCGGGACGGCTGCCTCGACGAGGGGCCCGCCACCGAGGCCACCGCCGTGACGCCCGAGCTGGCGGACGCGCTGCGAGCGGCGTGCGCCCCCGGGGCCCAGACCGCCTTGGGGCGGACCGTGGCGCAGGCGGTGCGCACGGGCGCGGGAGTGCTCCTGCCAGGGCCCGCCGAGGACAGCCCCGGCGTGGTGTCCGCGGTGGCCGTGCCGCTGGCCTTCCAGGACCACGCCCTGGGGGCGCTGCTGCTGGTGTCCGCGCACACGGGCCTGCGCTACGGCAAGGAGAGCATCCCCCTGGTGGAGGAGCTGGCGCGGCGGACCGCGCTGGCGCTGGAGAACGCGCGGCTGTACCGCACCGCGAAGCAGGCCGTCGCCGCGCGCGACGAGACGCTGGGCATCGTCTCCCATGACCTGCGCGCGCCGCTGAACACCATCTCGCTGCTGTCCCGCTCCGCGGAGCGCAGCCTGCTCCGGACGCACGAGGAGGCGCACGCCGCGGAGGCCCTGCGCAAGGTCCGCCTCGTGGTGGGCAACATGGAGGGGCTCATCGACGACCTGCTGGAGGTGGCGCACGTGGAGTCGGGGCACACGACGCTGGACCTGGAGCCGCTGGACGTGCCCCCGCTGCTCCACCAGGTGCAGGCCCTGAACGAGCTGTTGGCGGCGGACAAGGCGCTGCGGCTCGACGTGGAGACCGGGCCGGGCCTGCCCCCGGTGCGCGCGGACCGGGCGCGCCTGGTGCGCGTCTTCCAGAACCTGGTGGGCAACGCCATCCGCTTCACCCCGGCCGGGGGCCGCATCCTCCTGAAGGCCGAGCGGCAGGGGGAGCAGGTGTGCTTCCGCGTGGTGGACTCGGGGCCGGGCATCGACCCGCGGTCGCTGCCCCACGTGTTCGACCGCTTCTGGCAGGCCATCCACACGCGCAGGGCGGGCGCGGGGTTGGGGCTCGCCATCGTCAAGGGGCTGGTGGAGGCCCACGGCGGCCGCGTCTGGGTGGAGAGCCCGCCGGGCCACGGCGCCGCGTTCTTCTTCACGCTGCCCGCCATCCCGTGACGCCACTCGCCGGGCGCTGGCGTGGCTCTAGAATGAACCCATGCACCCGCAGACCGTCTCCGTCGATGGCGTCGTCCAGCGCTGGGAGGACCTGCGCCTGCACGACTTCTCCCAGGGCTTCTTCTTCGGCGCGGGCTTCTTCACCACGTTCCGCATCGACGCCGGGCAGCCGCGGTTCCTCGCGCGGCACCTGGCCCGCCTGCGCTCAAGCCTGGACGCGTTCCCCACCGCCGTGCGCGCTCCGGCGCCCGCGCTCCTTCGCGAGGACGCCGTGCGGGAAGCCCTGCGGCGCTGTCTCAGCGCGGATGCGGCGATGGGTCCCCGCTTCACCGGCGTGGGCAAGCTCGCGGTCAGCGACGGACACGTGCTGTGCACCTTCCGGCCCTTGCCCCCGGAGCTCGAAGCGCTGCACCGGCAGGGCCGCGAACTGGAGGGCGTGGAGGCCGGGGCGTACCGGCGCGCGGAGCGCACGGTGAACCACAAGGGCCTGGCGTACTTCCGCCAGCACGCGCTGCAGCCGTGGATGCCCGTGCTCACCAATGAGGCGGCGGAGGTCTGCGAGCTGCCCACCGCCAACCTCTTCGTGCAACTGGACGGCGCGCTCGTCACCCCGCCGCTGTCCGCGCCGTGCCTGCCGGGCATCGCGAGAGCGGTGCTGCTGGCCATGGCGTCCGTGGACGGCCTGCCGGTGGTGGAGCGCGTGCTGCCGCTCGCGGACCTGTCCCGGGCGCAGGCATGCTTCTACAGCAACGCGGTGGCGCTGGCCGTGGGCGCCCCCAGGCTGCTGGGCCGGGAGCTGCCCGACAGCCTGCGGCTCGCGGAGCGGGCCCGCGCCGCGCTGGAGGCCCGGGCCATTCGCGAGGGCTGAGCCCGTGGCACACTGGGCGGCCATGACCCGCTCGCTCATCATGGTCCCCCGCTGGGCCGGAAGCCCCGACACGGACTTCTATCCGTGGCTCACCGCGAAGCTGCGCACGCCGCCGCCCCTCTTCGACGACGTCCGCACGCTGGCCATGCCCACGCCGGGCGCGCCCACCATCGACGGCTGGGTGTCCACGCTCGCCGCGGAGGTGGGCCCGGTGCCCCATCCCTCCACCGTGTTCCTGGGCCACAGCGTCGGCTGTCAGGCCGTGATGCGCTACCTGTCCGCGCTGCCTGCGGGCCACACCGTGGAAGGCGCCGTGTTCGTCGCGGGCTGGTTCGAGGTCGACACGCCCTGGGACACGCTGCGGCCGTGGCTGGACACGCCCATGGACTTCGAGCGGATCCGCGCCGCGCTCCGCCGCTGCGTGGTGGTGCTGTCGGACTCCGACCCCTTCACGTCCGACTTCCGCCGCAACACGCGCCTCTTCGAGGAGCGCCTGGGCGCGGAGGTCCGCCTCATCCCCGGGGGGCGCCACTTCAACAACCCCCAGGAGCCCGCCGTGCTGGAGGTGCTCCAGGAGTGCTTCCCAGTTCCCACGGAACGGCCCGAAGGCGCTTTCGTGGGAGCCGGAAGCCATTAACCTGGGGCGCATGAGCGCACCCTACGTCTCCCCCGTCCCCTTCGAGCCCGTCCACCCGAAGACCCTGGCCGTGTACTGCCCGGACGGACGCTTCACCGAGGCCGTGGAGGACCTGGCCCGCCACCTGGGCCACCCGCGCATCGACACGCTCACCCTCCCTGGAGGCCCCGCGCTCCTCAACCGCTGGGCGTCGGACTACCTGGAGAGCGAGGGCTTCACGAAGGCCGCCCGCTTCCTCATCGAAGGCCACCACATCGAGGACGTGCTGATGCTGGCGCACGCGGGGTGCGGCTACTACCACGCGAAGCACAGCGCGCTGGGGCCGGACATCGCCGTGGAGCAGCAGCTGAAGGACCTGCACTTCGGCGCGAAGGAGTTGCAGACGGCGTACCCGCACCTGCGCATCCACCTCTATTACGTGCGCCCCCACGGGAAGACGCTCGAGTTCGAGCCCATCCCCCGCGAGGGCTGAGCCCCGATGCGACAGGCGTCCGCCGACCTGATACGGGGACGCGGGTGAAGACACAAGACGTAGGCAGGGCCCTCCTGGCGCTGTCCCTGGGGGGCTTTGGCATCGGGACGACCGAGTTCGCCACCATGGGCATCCTCCCGCGGATCGCGAGCGGGCTCGGGACGACGATTCCCCGGAGCGGGCACGTCATCGCCGCCTATGCGCTGGGCGTCGTCGTGGGAGCGCCGCTGGTCGCCATCGTGACCGCGCGGATGTCGCGCCGGGCGCTGCTGCTGGTGTTGATGGTGGCGTTCACCCTGGGCAACACGGCCTCGGCGCTGGCGCCCACGATTGAAACGCTCATCGCGGCCCGGTTCATGGCGGGCCTGCCGCACGGGGCCTACTTCGGGGTGGCGTCCGTCGTGGGCGCCGAGCTGCTGGGGCCCGGGCGCAAGGGGCGCGCGGTGGCGCTGATCATGGCCGGACTCACCGTCGCCAACATCATCGGCGTCCCGGCGGCGACGTTCCTGGGGCAGCAGCTGGGCTGGCGGAGCACGTTCCTGCTGGTCGGCGCCATCGGCCTGGTGACGCTCGCGGCCCTCTGGCTGTGGGTGCCGCACATGGCGTCACTAGGAGGAAGCAGCATCCGTCAGGAGCTGTCCGCGCTGAAGCAGCCGCAGGTGTGGTGGACGTCGCTGGTGGGCGCGGTGGGCTTCGGGGGGCTGTTCGCGGTCTACAGCTACATCGCGCCGACGCTGACGTTCGCGTCGGGCATGCCCGAGTCGGCACTGCCGTGGGTGCTCGCCCTCTTCGGCGTGGGCATGACGGTGGGGGCGTTTCTGGGTGGCCGCCTCACGGACCACTCGGTGACGCTCGCGATGTGGGTCGGGTTCGGCGCGACGACGGTGGTGATGGTCCTGTTCGCGCTCACGGCCACGTCGCCCTGGGCGGCGGTCCCGCTGGTGTTCCTCATCGGCATCGCGGCGCAGTTCCTCGCGCCCGCGGTGCAGGTGCGGCTGATGGAGGCCTCGCCCGGCGCGCCCTCACTGGCCGCGTCGATGTCCCACTCCGCCCTGAACATCGCCAACGCCGCGGGAGCGTGGCTGGGCGGCCTGGTCATCGCGGCCGGGTATGGGTACCTCGCGCCGGCCTGGGCCGCCGTCGCGCTCACGCTGCTCGGAGCAGCGCTCTTCGCGGTCGCGAACCGTGGCGGCGGTCGTCCCACGCCAGCACACGCCGAACACGCCTAGCCCCGCGAGAGATGCTCAACGGTCGTCGCTCGCCCACTCCGCGCGGATGTTGGCGACCCGCTTCAAGGCATCCGCATCCGCGAGGGACTGGGCCAGGGATTCGGCGCTTGCCAGCTGCGAGCGTGCGCTGTCCGCCTGGCCTGACCGCCAGAGGACGCTCGCCAATGCAATCAGGAGGAGTGGATCCGGATCCGCCGTAGCAATGGCTTCTTCGTAGTAGCGCGCTGCCTGCGAAAGTCTCCCGGTGACCTCGCAGTGGAGGCCCGCTGTTCTCGCCAGAAGGGAGGCATTGGCGGGCCTTTCCTTGTCTGACCGGGTGAGCGCGAGAGCCGCTTCGAGGCAAGCGATGGCCTCGGCCGTCCTCCCTGCCTGGGCGAGTTCGGACGCGGCCCGAAGGGGATGCCTGTCATTCACCATGGCCTGAATCTTAAGAGTGCCCAAGAACCGGGTCAGCCCCCCGGTGCCATGCCCCTTGATGGACTGGGGCTCGCCAAGAAGCGCTCAGCGCGCCCCACCCTCACGGGCTGTCGCGTCCTGGCGCCCGTGCCGGAGCGCGTCCAGCAACGACGGCGGGTCGCCCACGCGGAAGGACTGGAGCCCCGCGTCGAAGTCCGCGTGCGCGCCCGCGACATCACCGCGCTGGAGCCGGAGCACGCCCCGCTCGTACAGCAGCTCCGGGTCCACCGCTTCGCCCTGCTGGGACGCGAGCGCTTCGGTGAGGTCCGCCTCCGCGGCGTCCATCCGCCCCGCGCGGGCGCGGCTCCGGGCCCGCTGCTGGAGCAGCCACGGGTTGCCCCGGTCCTCCGCCAGGGCCGCCGTCCAGTCCGCCTCCGCCTCCGCCAGCCGGCCCAGCGCTTCGAGCGACTCCGCGCGCTTCATGTGCAGCACCAGCGCCTTGCGGAAGCCCTCGGCCTCCACCTGCGTGAAGCCCTCCACCGCCTCCGCGTGCCTGCCCAGCCGGGCGAGCGTGAGCGCCCGGTGGTAGCGCGTGGCCACGTGGCCGGGCGCCAGCTCCAGCACGCGGTCGAACCAGGGCAGCGCCTCCGCCGGCTGGCCTCCCCACACGCCCAGCGTCAGCCCCACCTCCACCAGCACCCGCACCTGTGTCGGATGCGCCTCCGCCAGCGTCCGGGCCAGCGCGAGCGCCGACGTGTAGCGGCCTCCCCGGCGCAGGCGGTCCACCTCGCGCAAGGGCTCGGAGAGCTCCGGGGGCCACGCCTGTCGTCCGTTGCGTTCCATGGGGTGGGGGCGGTCGTCCGGCATTTCGCAGGCACGTCCCGGGGTGTCAAGGCGGCGACTTGACCCGGAGGCCCGGTCGCGCGAAGAGCGCTGGCATGAAGCCCTGGGAAACAGTGGAGCGAGCGCAGGTGCCGGACGTGGGCGAAGTCGTGCTCGCCCGGCGGGACGAAGAGTACGTGCTGCGCGTGCGCGGTCAGACGTTGATGTCCAGCCGCCAGCATGGCTCGGAGATGGCCATGGCCGAGGCCGGCTGCGCGAACCTCAAGGCGGACGCGCCCGCCCGGGTGCTCGTGGGCGGGCTGGGCTTCGGCTTCACGGTCCGCGCGGTGCTCGACCGCCTGGGGCCGGGTGCCCGCATCGTCGTCGCGGAGCTGATGTCCCCGGTCGTGGAGTGGAACCGGGGGGTGCTCGCGCCGCTGGCGAAGGCGCCGCTGGAGGACCCGCGCGTCACCGTGGTGGAGGGTGACGTGGGCAAGGTGATGCGCAGGCAGCAGGGCGCCTTCGACGCCATCCTGCTCGACGTGGACAACGGCCCGAAGGCCATGACCCACCCGGACAACGACAGCCTCTACGACCTCACCGGCGTGTCGCACGCCTTCAACTCCCTGCGCGCCAACGGAACGCTGGTGGTGTGGAGCGCCGGGCCCTCGGTCGCGTACGTGAAGCTGCTGGAAGAGGTGGGCTTCACCGTCAACCTCCTCCACCCCACGGCGCACGGCACCAAGGGACCGAAGCACACCCTCTTCGTCGCCCGGCGCGTGCCCAAGGCGAAGTCGCCGTCGTCGTCCCGGCCGCCGTCCCGAAAGCGCTGAGTCACACGAGCATTCTCCCCCTCCGGAGGTAGCAGCCCATGCGGTGCGTCCGTCTGTTCCTGCTCGCCGTCGTCCTCGTCAGCGGCGTGGGTCATGCCGCTGAAACGGAGCCAATGCCTCCGCACACGACGTTCACGCTGCGGTCGAAGAAGCTCCGGGAAACGCGGCGCATCAACGTCTACACGCCGCCCGGCTACGACGCGGCGAAGGGCGTGCGCTACCCCGTGCTCTACATGCCCGACGGTGGCGAGCAGGAGGACTTCCCGCACGTCGCCACCACCGTGGACACGGCCATCCGCGCCGGGGAGATGCGGCCCGTCATCCTCGTCGGCATCGAGAACACCGAACGGCGCCGGGACATGACCGGGCCCACGCAGGTCGAGGAGGACAAGAAGATCGCCCCGCGCGTCGGCGGCTCCGCGGCGTTCCGCGCCTTCCTGCGCGACGAGCTGATGCCCCACGTCCGCCGCAAGTACCGCGTCACCGACGAGACGGCCATCATCGGCGAGTCGCTCGCGGGGCTGTTCATCCTGGAGACGTTCTTCCTCCAGCCCGGGATGTTCAGCACCTCCATCGCGCTGAGCCCCAGCCTCTGGTGGAACAACGAGGAATGGGTGCGAAAGGCCGGCGACCCACTCAAGGCGAAGCCGGACCTGAAGGCCACGCTCTACGTGGCGTCCGCCGGTGACGACGTCGCGGCCGAGGCCGGACGCCTGGCCGAAGCGCTCCGCGCGAACGCGCCCACGGGACTGAAGTGGAAGTACGAACCCCGGCCCGACCTGCGCCACGCCAACATCTACCGCTCGCTGGAGGCGAAGGTGCTGCGAGAGGCCTTCGCGCCCGCCACCACCAAGGCCGTCCCTTGAGCAGTGAGACAGACGCAAGTCGCCCCAAACGGCAACAGAGGACGCAAGGCCTGTCGCCACTCATGAATCAGGCAGCCCCAGGGTCATGGCAATGAATCGCCAGAGGCGAGCAGCCCACCGCCCCAGCGGGCCCCGGCCACGGTGAAGCGGACCGCCGCCCGTGTGCACCGCCCCCTGGGAGAAGCCGCGAGAGCCCATGGGCGGAGTCCCGGGCAAGAGTCGCTCCTCCACTCCCAAGGCGGCAGGACCTGTCCGACAGCAGGACACGTTGCCCAAGGCCGCGCTCACCGAGTCCCCGGCACACGCCCTGACTGGGTCACAGGGTACGAGCCCGATGGCGGCTGGAAACAGCAGCGGCCCGGCGGTCTGCTCCACGAGGAAGCCGTGCTCATGGACGAGCACCTCACTGCTCTCGACTGCGCGGGTGGGACCGCCAGGGCCACACGCCTCCACGTCGGGGGGTGCCTCCATTGCATCGACCTGCGCGGTGGCTGACGCAGGGGCCGGGGAGCGCTCCTCCTGGGCGCGGGCGTCCTGGGCGTGGTCGTCCTGGGCGCGGGCGTCCTGGGCGTGGTCGTCCTGAGAGGAGGGGCGCCCCTGGGAGGTTGGGGCGAAGGCGTCCAGCAGGCGCTCATCGCGCGCCTTCAGCAGGGCCGGCAGCTCGTGCTGGAGCGCCCGCGCGTCGCGCTCCCGCAGGGCCCCCATCGCGTACCAGGCCCACTCACGCAGCGCCTCTCCGCCCATGAGGGGCTGCAGCCGCGCCGCACAGCCCAGAAAGGCCCGCTGTAGGGACTGAACCAGGAGCACATGCCCGGGCCGCTCCGCCACCCGGGCCGCCAACCGCAGCAACTCGAACTCCGCCTGCGCGCAGGCTTCCCCTGACTCCCAGCGCGCCGCGTCCTGGAGCTGGAAGCACGTGCTCCCCAGCCGGTCCAGGTCGAGGTCCGAGGCCCTCGCGCAGCAGTCGACCAGAAGCTCCACCAGCGCCTGCCGCTTGAGGCTGAAGTAGCCCTCCAGAAGCCACCGGGCCTTCGGGGTGCGCACGCCATGCAGTGCCAGGGACAGGTTCTCCAGCGTCAGCGACTCATCCAGCGCCACCGCGCGCGTCTTTCGTCCGGAGCGCTGCACCACCAGGCCCCTCGCCGCCAGCCGCCGCAGCGCCTCGCGGATGGTACCCCGGCATACCTCATAGCGGCGCGCCAGCTTCGCTTCGGAACCAAACTGCCCGCTCGGGTGCAGCCGCCCCAGCGCGATATCGCGCTCGATTTGCGCCTCCACATAGGCCACGAGTCCTCCCCGTCCCATCCCCATTCCCCTTCCTCGTTCCAGCATCGCCATCCAACCACAGGGGTCTGACATGGACGCGCGGGCAAACCCTCCGCGTCGCCTATCGGAAGGGCGCGCCCTCCGGGCCCGAGCGATGAAAAGCTGTCCGACTGTCGGACAAACTCACGGCTTCGGGCTGCATGCGGCGAAAACCTGTCCGACAGTCGGACAGGTTTTGAGGCAGCCGGGCCCGGGAGGGGACCTCTATCCATGCCGCACCTTCGCGTCCGCGCACGGCCACGACTGCGGCCCACCATCGAGGTTGGGGCTTCATGCGGTGCATCCCTGTCCGACAGTCGGACTGGTTTTGAGGCAACCGAGCTCGGGCGGGGACCTCTTGTCCGTGCCCCACCTTCGCGTCCGCGCACCGCCACGACCGTGGCCCACCATCGAGGTGGGGCTTCATGCGGTGCATCCCTGTCCGACAGTCGGACTGGTTTTGAGGCAACCGGGCTCGGGCGGGGACCTCTGTCCGTGCCCCACCTTCGCGTCCGCGCACCGCCACGACCGTGGCCCACCATCGAGGCTGGGGCTTCATGCGGCGCATCCCTGTCCGACTGTCGGACTGGTTTCCGGAAAGCGTGCCCGGTGGGCGGCGCTGTGCTTATCGCGGAGAACTTCAGGCCATGGGATTTGCCAGCCCCGTGCAAGTCGCTGCACGTCCGGGCGCCGGAAGGACCGGGGCTGGAGTTCGCGACGGATGAGGGTGCCATCGACACGGCGCAGTGGCTCGACCCGGCCGCGGTGGCCTTCCGTGGCAGCAGACCTTCGGAGCTGGAGGGCTTCGTTCGTCTTCACTGGCGGGTGGGCCCCGCGCGGCGAGGCCTTCTTCCAGCTCGCCGACGCGCGGAGCGCCGCGGACCTGGACTCGCCCACGCCGCCAGTGCCGAAGCGGCGTCCGGTGTCCTTGAGCCAACGGCACACCGCTACGGCGCGAGCCGCGCGGTGCCCTTGCCCACTGCCTCCGGCGGCCGCAGCATCCCCGCCGCCACGCGCAGGCCCAGCCAGCGCGGCGTGAAGCGCGTCAGCTTGGCCTGCAGCCAGTTGCGCCACCCCGGCACCACCGACGCCCTGCCCTGGTCCAGGGCCTTGAGGCCACGCAGCACCACCTCCTCGGCTGTCGCCATGGGACCGACGGCCGCCTGCCGGGTGCCCACCACATCGAAGAACGCCGTCTTCACGGGCCCCGGGCACAGGGCAGTCACTCGCACGCCGCGCTCGCGCGTCTCCTCCGACAGCGCCTCCGTGAAGGACAGCACGAACGCCTTGGTGGCCCCGTAGATGGCCATGTACGGCACCGGCTGGAAGCTCGCGGTGGAGGCCACGTTGAGGATGCCGCCCACGCCGCGCGTGAGCATGCCCGGCAGGAACAGGTGGCTGGTGTCCACCAGCGACGTGACGTTGAGCATCACCTGCTCGTGCTGCCGCTCGAACGGCGCCGCGTCGAAGGCCCCGTGCGTGCCGAAGCCCGCGTTGTTCACCAGCAGATCCACCCGCAGGCCCTTCTCCTGGCAACGCGCGTACAGGTCACGGCCCGCGCCCTCGCGCCCCAGGTCCAAAGCGATGACCTCCGCCTGGATGGGGTGGGCCTTCGTCAGCTCCGCCGCCAGCGCGCGCATCCGGTCCTCGGAGCGGGCCACCAGGAAGAGGTCCATTCCGCGCGCCGCCAGCTCGCGGGCGACCACCTCTCCCAGGCCGGACGACG
The DNA here is from genome assembly GCF_003611685.1 of Corallococcus sp. CA049B. NCBI lineage: Bacteria > Pseudomonadati > Myxococcota > Myxococcia > Myxococcales > Myxococcaceae > Corallococcus > Corallococcus sp. CA049B. The sequence goes on from NZ_RAWC01000035.1 coordinate 30,777, forward strand.
CGCCCGTCACGAGCGCGCGGTGGCCTGCGTAGGGGAAGGCCTTGCCCCGCGAAGCGGCTGGGGAGACGGACGAACGAACAGGGGACTGGGACGAGGTCGTTTGCATGGGGTTGGAATGTGAGCGGTCGCTCACGTTCTCAACTCGCGTGGTGCTCACATTTCCCCGAGGAGGCCTCATGCCCCGCCGTCCCCCTCCCTCCCGTCGCAGGGCGCCCCGCCAGGAGCGCGCGCAGGCCACGGTGGACGCCATCCTCACCGCGACCGCTCGCGTTCTGCTCAGGGATGGCTACGAGGCCGCGAGCACCAACCGCATCGCCCAGGAAGCGGGGGTGAGCGTGGGCTCGCTCTACCAGTACTTTCCCAGCAAGGAGGGGCTGGTGACGGCGCTGATGGAGCAGCACCGCGCGCGGTCACTGGCGGACTTCGAGGCCGGGCTGGTGCCGCTCGCCGGACAGCCACTCCCGGTGGCGATGCGCGCCATCATCCGGCAGGTGCTCGCGGTGAAGCGGGAGAACCCTCGCCTGCAGCAGGTGCTGCACGAGCTGATGCCGCGGATGCGGCAGTGGGGCCTGTCGGATGCGTACTCGCAGCGGCTGCACCGGCTGGTGCGGGCCTTCCTCGCGCCCCGCCTCGAGGACCTGCGCCCCCGGAACCTGGACATGGCGGTCTTCATCCTCGTGAACACCGTGGAGGCGCTGTGCCACACGGCGCTGACGGACCGGCCGGACTACGTAGAGGACGATGCGTTCGTGGATGAAATCGCCGCGCTCGCGCTCGGCTACCTGCGTCCGGAGCCGGCCCTGGCGCGTCCCCGGCGCGCGACGCGGGAGCGCGTGGCCCGCATGTGAAGGGCACGACGCCCTTCCGCGAGGAGGGCCCGACGCGTGGCCTTGGAGGGGCGTTCGCGCGCGTGGAAACCCTCCTCGCGGGAGGAAACCGGTGCGTCAGGGCTGCGCAGTTGCGCGGCCCAGGGGAATCACCAGCGGGCCGGGCAGGTCCGGCCGCGACACCACCTCCACCTGCAACCCGAAGGTGCCCGCGATGAGGCCGGGCGTCAGCACTCCCGAAGGCGTGCCCGTCCGCACGCACTGCCCCTGAGCCAACACCGCGATGCGGTCCGCGTAGCGCGCGGCCAGGTTCAGGTCATGCAACACCGCGAGCACCGCACCGCCGTCCTGCGCGAACGCTCGGGCGCGCTCCAGCACCAGGTGCTGGTGGGACAGGTCCAGGCTCGCCGTCGGCTCGTCCAGCAGCAGGTAGCGGTGCCCGTGCGCGGGCGGCGTCCACAGCTGGGCGAGCACGCGGGCCAGCTGCACGCGTTGCCGCTCGCCACCGGAGAGCGTGGTGTACGCGCGCGAGGCCAGGTGCTGCGTGTCGGTGGCATCCAGCGCCGCGCGGGCGATGTCCAGGTCGGACGCGTCGCCGCCCCGCCGGGCATGCGGGCTGCGGCCCAGGGCCGCCACCTCCAGCGCGGTGAAGCCGAAGCCCAGCGAGGACTCCTGCGGCAGCACCCCCAACCGCTGCGCGCGCTCCAGGTAGGGCCACTCGTGCAGCGCTCGACCCTCCAGGTACACGTCGCCCGTCTTGCAGCGCAGCTCGCCCGACAGCGCCGCGACCAGGGACGACTTGCCCGCGCCGTTGGGGCCCACCACGGCCAACACCTCGCCGGGCTGGACCTCCAACGACAGCGGACCGGCCACCCTGCCCCGTCCGCGCCACACCTCGATGCCGCGCGCCTCCAGGCTCATGCCGCCCCCTTCCGAGCAGGAAACGCGATGGTGCAATGACCAAACAGCATGCCCGGCGCAGCGATGCGCCCCGCGTCATGTACCTCGCGGCGCATGCCGCCCCCTTGCGCGAACAGGCAACGTGATGGCGCCATCAACAGACAGCATGCCGGCGCAGCGATGCGCCCCGCGTCATGTACCTCGCGGCGCATGCCGTGCCCTTGCGTGCGAGTTGGCAACGCGATGGCGCCATCACCCGGCAGCATGCCCGGCGCGGCGGCGCGCCCCGCCTCATGTTCCTCGCGGCTCATGCAGCCCCTTGCGTGCGAGCAGCGCGATGAACGCGGGCACGCCCAGCACGGACGTGAGCGCGCCCACCGGCAGTTCGGAAGGGGCCGCCAACGTGCGCGCGAGCAGGTCCGCCGCGAGGAGCAGCGAAGCCCCCGACAGCGAGGACGCGGCCAGCAGCCGCCGGTGGTCCGGACCGAGCGCGATGCGCAACAGCGCCGGCACCAGCAGGCCCACGAAGCCAATCATCCCGCAGAACGACACCGCGGCGCCCACGCCCAGCGCGGCGGCGAGGATGAGCTTGCGCTTGAGCCGCTCCACGTCCACGCCCAGGTGCCACGCCTCACGCTCGCCCAGGAGCATCAGGTTGAGCGCCCGCGCCTCACTCAGGAGCAACCCCAGCGTCACGGCCAGCGGGAGCGCCGCGGCCCCCACGGCCTCCCACGACGCGCCGCCCAGGCTGCCCAGACTCCAGAAGGTGAGGGTGCGCAACTGCGCGTCCGACGCGCTGTGCGTGAGCAGGCCCATGCCCGCGAACGCGCCCGCGCTCACCGCCACGCCCGCCAGCAGCACGCGCGGCGCGTCCGTGCGCCCTCCTCCCGTGCCCAGCCGCAGGGCGAGCACCGTCGCCGCCAGCGCGCCCAGGAAGGCCGCCCCCGGCACCACCAGCATCCGGAAGGGCCCCACGTGCGCGGCCAGCGTCACGTCCAGCACGATGGCCAGCACCGCGCCCAGCGCCGCCCCGCTGGAGGTGCCCAGCAGACCAGGCTCCACCAGCGGATTGCGGAAGAGGGCCTGGAGCGCGGCGCCCGTGGCCGCCAGCACTCCGCCCACCAGCACGGCCATCAGCACGCGCGGCAGGCGCAAGGTGAGCAGCACCGCGCGCTGCATGGCGTCCATCCGGTGGGAGGCCTCGCCCAGGCCCAGCGCCTCCCAGAGACTTCCGAGGATGGCGGACGGCGGCACCGGCATGGAGCCCACCGCCAACGACACCAGGACCATCAACGCCAACAGCAGCCCCAGCGTCACCCAGGGCCCCGCGCCCGGCAGACTGGAAGGCACCGGACGCGACGCGGGCACGGACATGGCCTCCGACGCGCTCATTTGCCGCCGCCCTTCGCCGGAGCAGCAGCCGGAGCCGGGGCCACCGCGTCCTGCACGCGAGCCACCGCCTGGCCCAGATTGGGCCCCAGCCCCATGAAGTCCACGTCGTCCACGGCGACGAGCCTCCAGCCCTTCACCTGCGACAGCCCGGGCAGCTTCGCCAGCCCCTCCGCGCCGCCCACCACCGGCACCGAGCTCGCGGGAAGCAGCACGAACTCCGCCGCCGCCGCCACCACGGCCTCCGCGCCCAGCGGCTTGTAGCCCTGCAGCGATTCCGCCGCGTTCACCGCGCCCGTCAGGCGGATGAGCGTGTCCGCCACGGTGCCCGAGCCCGCCACCATCATCGTGCCCGCGCCGCGCGCGTAAATGGCGAGGATGCGCGGCGGCTTCGCCCCCCTCACCCGCGTCGCGCGGTCCGCCGCCTTCTTCAGGTCCGCGTCCAGCTTCGCCACCAGCGCCTTGCCCTGCTCCGGCGCGCCCAGCCGCTCCGCGATGCCCTGGATGCGCGCACGCGCGCCCTCCACCGTGGGCTCGTTGGCGAACGTCTCCACCTTCATGCCCGCCTGCTTGAGCTGCTCCAGCACCGGCGGAGGCCCGGCCTCCGCGGAGCCCAGGAGCAGGCCCGCGCCCAGCGACAGCACCCCTTCCGCGGACAGCGCGCGCTGGTAGCCCACCGTGCGCACCTTCGACGCCTCCGGCAGCGCCGCGCTGGAGTCGTCCACGCCCACCACCCGGTCGCCCGCGCCCAGCGCGAACACCGTCTGCGTGATGGCCGGTCCAATGGTGATGAGCTTCGGCGCGGGCTTCGCTGCGACGGACGGCGCCGCGTGCGCCGCCAGCGAGAACAGCGCCGCGACGAGCCCCCACTTCGAGCCCGTCCGCCTCATGACGCCACCTCCACCGCGGGCAGCGCCCGGACCAACTCCTCCATCAGCGCCCGCCACGCGGGGGACTCCAGCTCGCCCGGCTTCCGCTTGCCGAAGAGCAGCGCGATGTTCTCCCCCGCCTCGTCGAACAGCTCCAGCGAGGTGACGTCGCCGTCGCGCGTGGGCTTGCGCACCACCCAGGCGGTGTGGATGTGGTCCGCGCGGACGTGCAGGTTGAAGCCCGGATCCATCACGTTCATCCACGGGCCCATGGGCCGCACCGTGCGCACCGGGCCGGTGTGGATTTGAATGGCGCCCGGGTTGCCCACGAACACCATGATGGGCAGCTCGCTCGCCGCGGCGCGCTCCAGCGTCCAGCCCAGCGAGTCCGGCGTCACCGGCTTCGCGAACTCCGTCCCCGCGAGCCGCAGCGCCTGCGTGCGCGCCACCTTGAACCTGCCGAGCAGCGCGAAGAACTCGTGCGTGTCCTGGAGCGCGCGCCAGCCGGCCTTGAGCCCCAGCGTGTCGATCTCCGAATCCGGCCGGGGCCCGGCGGGAGGAGACGCCGGCACCACGTCCAGCACGTGGCCCGGGTCCTCGTGCTGGAGCTCGCGCACCAGCCCCTCGAAGGCGGCGACGTTCGCTTCGTCCTGGAGGTAGATTTTGTGCACCGCCGTACCGGCGGCGTCGAACACCTGGAAGCTGCGGCGCACCTGGCCGGAGAGGTCCTCGCGCAGCGCGAAGACGAAGCACCAGCGCGACAGGAACAGCCGCAGGTCGATGTCCTCGTCCAGCACCAGCGCCCGGGCGCCGTGCAGCTCCACCTTGCGGTAGACGCCCTTCTTCTCATGCACGGCGGACGCGTTGCGCGTGAGCGCCATCACCCGGCCCAGCGACTCCAGCCGGGGCAGCAGCACGTCCAGGCGCGGCTCCAGCCGCACCAGCTCGCCATTCAAGCCGGTGGCGAGCAGCTCCGCCTCGCTCACCCCCAGCGTGTCCGCCGCGTCGCGGATGCGCATGCGCGGCTCGGACTCACGCAGGGCCACCCAGCGCTCCCTCAGTGCGGCGAGCGGGCTCCCCTCCTCCGTGCGGCCCATCACGGCCGCACCCCGGCCGGCGCGGCCACCTTCGCCCAGAGCAGCTTCATCATCGCGGGCGTGCCGGCGGCGTCGTAATACGACTGCACCCGCACCTTGAAGTACGTCCCCGAATCCGAGCGCACGACGTAGAGCTGGTCGCGCGGCGTGAGCGTGTGGGTCGGCGGGTCGTAGCTGTACCAGCCGTCCCCCGCGTTGAAGACGGTGTCCGGGCTGTCGCCGGTGTCCGGGCCGTCCGCCGCGTCCGTCACGTAGCCGGACGCGGGCGCCTGGGTGAGCGCCGCGAACGCCGTGCCCGGCACGATGGCCACCTGCACGCCACCCGTGCCGCTGACGCCGCCGCGCGCCTTCACCGTGTAGCGCTGGAAGGCCAGGTCCCAGACCGCGTCCTCCGTCGCGCTCACCTGCTCGCCCGTGTCCAGATCCACGCCCACCCACGCTTCCATGCCGGTCGCGTCGACGACGGAGGTGAACGAGCCATCGCCGTTGTCGTGGTGCTTCAGGTTCGCGCCGTCCCGCGGCGTGACACCGGGGTTCTCGTCCTCGCCGGGCCCTGGCGTGGGCTGGAGGTCGTCACCGCACGCGGTGCCCAGGCCCGCGATGAGCAGCGCCGCGCAGGCGCGGCCCAGGAAGCCAGGACGAAAGGGAATGAGGAACATGCGGACTCCTTCAGGGTGCAGGGGGGAAGAATCAGAGCCGGGTGGAGACACCGGCCTGGAGGGTGCGGGGGGGGATGGGCAGGTCCGCCGGATTGCCCGCACCAGTGAGGTTGCTGCCCACTACGAAAAGCTGGAGCCCGCCCGCTGGCATGAGCCAGGCGACCCGGGCATCCAGGGAGACGGTGGGGCTGGCACGGTAGGAATCCGCCACACCGTCTCCGTTGGTATCGGGATGGAAGGGACGCTCGCCCGTGAGCGCGCCGCGCACGCTGGCCTCCAGGCGCCACTCGCGGTGACGCCACGTGGCCTGCGCGGTGAGCCGGTGCCGCGCCTGGCCTTCCAGCGCGCGGTCCAGCTCCTGGTCGGTGCCGTCGGTGAGCGTGTAGCCCAGCTCCACCTGGATGCGGCCGGGCAGCGTCTGGCGCAGGCCCAGCTCGCCGCCGCGCACGCGGGCCCGGGCGATGTTGACGTACGAGTAGCGCAGGAAGTCGCCCTCGGACTGGAGCGACGCGGAGATCATGTCGCGCAGCGAGTGCTGGAACAGGCCCACCCACACCACGGAGTCACGCGTGGGGCGCGTCTCCACGTTGAAGCTGAAGCTGCGCGAGCGCTCCGGCTTCAGGTCCGGGTTGCCGCGCACGGTGTAGCCCACGCCAGGGTTCTCGAAGTCGATGAGCAGGTCCTGGAAGCCAGGCGCGCGGTAGCCCCAGCCGTAGCTGCCGCGCACGGTGAGCCACGACAGCGGGTCCACCTTCAGCGCGAAGCGGGGCGTGAGCGCGAGCCCGAACTGCGAATCCACGTCCACCCGTCCGCCGAGCACCGCCACCAACCCCAGGCGCTCCCACAGCGTCCAGCTGTCCTGCGCGTACAGCGAGCCGCGCCCGCGCCGTCCGCGGCCACCGTCCAGCCGGTCCGACTGGAGCCATTCGCCCAGGTACTCGGTGCCCACCACCAGCGCGTGGCCGCCGCCGGGACGCGCGTCCAGCTGCGCGCCCACGCGGGCCTGCTGGTCGCGCGTGTCCTCCACGGTGTCCAGCGCGGAGGCGTTGCGCTGGTCGCGCAGGTAGCGCCGCGCGTAGTGCCCGTAGGACACGTCCGTGCGCAGGTTCACCTTCTCCCCCAGCCGCCAGGCCGGAGACAGGCGCGAGCTGAAGGTGTTGTCGCGGGTGGCCCGGTCGAACACCGCGCCCGCGGCGCCCAGGTCCACGCCGCGCTGGAGGCGGTGCGAATAGGACGCGGTGCCCTCCAGCGACAGCGTCTCCGCGCCGCGCCAGTCACCGCGCGCGGACACGTCGTGGCCGCTCAGCGTGCTGCCCGTGGTGCCGATGTCCGAGGCGTCCAGGTCGTAGGCGTCGCGCCGCTGGAGTCCAGCGCTCATGCGCAGGCCCCACGCGTCGCCGCGCGCCTCACCGGTGGCGTCCAGCTCCAGGCGCCCGAGCGTGCCGTACGCGGCGCGCAGGTCCGCGCCCAGGGTGCGCTGCGCGCGGCGGGTGATGAAGTTCACCACGCCCGCCACCGCGTCGCTGCCGTAGAGCACGGACCCGGGGCCCTTCACGATTTCGACCTGCTCGATGTCCTCCAGCGACAGGCGCGACAGGTCGATGTCGCCGTCCACCTTGCCGGTGACGCGCTCGCCGTCCACCAGCACCAGCACGTACTCCGGGGCCAGGCCCTGCATGGACAGCCCGGAGCCAGAGAAGCCCTGCCGCACCCCGAAGCCCGGGCGCGCGTTCAACAGCTCCGATGCGTCCCGTGCGCCGCTGGCGACAATCTCCGAGCGGGTGATGACCTCGGTGGCCACCGGCGTCTCGCGCAGACGCTCCTGCGTGCGGGAGCCCGTCACCACCGTCTGGAGCGCGGGAGGCTCCTCCACTGGAAGCGCGGCCTCCCCCGCCTGGGCGGGCTCCGCTTCGGACGGCGACGCGGCCTGCGCCACGCCTCCATCCGCGGACGGCACGTCCTCCGCCCGGGCCAGGCCGGACACGGCACTCCACAGCAGCGCGCACAGCCACCAACGCCCGGACATCCCTCGTCCTCCCGGCGCGAAAGCCGGGGGCCTCCGCTCACGGGAGGCCGGTCGGGCGCTGGGCTCAAGGGCCTCGGGCCGCAGGAAACACACTGCCGCGAGCCCCTCACCGGAGGCCCGTTCCTTCCATGCGTCTCAGCCTCGCTCACCCCTCCGGGGAGCACCGCCACCCCGTGGCTCCGCCGAAGGCCCGGCCTCCAGCGGCACCACCTGCGTCCGGTGACACCGGCGGCACTTCAGCTCCACGCCGCCCGGCACCAGTCGCGCCAGCAGGCTGCCGCACATGCAGCGCAGCTCTCCGGCACTTCCCTGTGGCCCGCATCCCTCGTGCATCGCGGCTCCCTGCGCTTGATGGGGCCAGATGATATTGATACTGAATATCAAAGTCAAAAGACTTCCAGCGCCCCCTCCCAGTGGGCGTTCAGCGAAGAGGACCGCCTACTTCGTGCCCGTCTTCGCCGCCGGGCGCGGGGCCGGAGTGGCGGCCTTGGGCGTGGTGAGCAGGGGCACGCGGCCTTCCGGGTAGAGCGCGGTGAGGCGGTCGCCGCGAAGCTCCAGCGCGGCCAGGTGGCGGCCGTAGTGGGTGCTGAGGCCCGTGTCGATGACGATGACCCGGCCGCCGAAGCGGATGGAGAGCCGGCCATCCTTGGACGGCGTGTGGCCCATCACCATGCGGCGGGCGCCGAAGCGCTCCAGCACCTGCGTGAGTCCCGCGTCCCACTTCGCTTCGTCATCGATGGCGTAGCCGCGGAACCACACCGGGCCCTGAGGATCCACGCCGCCGCCCGGCGCCTGCCCCGGCGTCAGGTCCTGCCACACCCAGCGGTTCACCTCCTCCAGGGTGGTGCCGGGGACGGTGGGCGCCAGGCCGCCGTGGAGGAAGAGCGTGTCGTTGATGCGGATGACGGCGGGGTGCGAGCGCAGCCACTTCCCGTAGCGCCCGTCTGCGGCGTAGGCGGCGGCGTGGCCGTGGAGCCCCTTGGGCTCGCCCGGGCCGTCCGCGACGGGGGACTGATCCGCGAAGGAGGCGAACTCGCCGGGCGTGACGTAGCGCAGGTCCCCGCGCATGTTCATCAGCTCGTGGTTGCCCAGGAGCGGGTGCACGCGGCCGCCGGCCTTGCGCGCCTCGGTTTCCAGGCGCATGAGCAACTCGAAGGCGTCGCGGGTGTGGTCGCCCCGGTCCGGCAGGTCCCCGGTCTGCACCAGGTGCGCCTTGCCGCCAATCCAGCGGTCCTTCGCGTCAATGAGGCCCGCGAGCCGGAGCACTTCCTTCAGCGCGTCCACGTCGCCGTGCACGTCCGCCACGGCGACGATGCGCTCCACGCCCGTGAAGACGAAGGGGTCCTGCGCCTTCGGGGCGGCGGCACCCGCGAGCGAGGACAGGAGCAGCAGGGACAGGAGAACGGGGCGCACGGGCTTCCTTCCTTTTGAAGAGGGAGGAAGCCTAGCGCACGTCCCGCGTGGGCCTACGCCCTCGCGGCGGCGTAGATGTCCAGCAGCGTGATGCCCGCGACAGCGCCGGTGGCGGCGAGCAGGCGGCCCTTGCGCACTCCCGGCTCGCGCAGGCCCCTGCCCATGGTGGCCAGGTCGAGCGCGTCACCTGCCACGCGCGCCCACAGCCACGGGCGCTTCTTCGCGGGGCTCAGCAGCGCCACACCGGCGGCGAGCTCCCGGGCGCCGTAGGCCCGCACCCACGTGTCCCCGCGCGAGATGCCGAAGAACCGCAGCAGGTTCCACGCACCCAACAACTCCGTGACGCCCAGGCCCACGCTGAACCAGCCCAGCGCGCGCGGCAGCTTGCTCATCGCCTTCGCCATGACACCGCCTCCTCGAACAGCAAGGTCCGGTGGAAAGCTGGAGGCGTTCCCGGCGCACGCCAAGACCCCTGGCTGTCCGGGCGCCAACGCATGCAGGGAGGCAGACAGGCGGCGGAGCCCCTGTCCTATGGGACGTTGCCTCGGAAGCGGGCTGGAATGGCTCGCACGAGCTGCGGATCCTTCCAATCCCAGACGCGCTCCGGCGCGCTGTCCACGTCCACCGGCACGGAGTTCCACGCATGCACGTCGTAGGAGGTGGAGGCGCGCCAGTGGAAGACGAAGCTGAACGCGGCCGTCGCGGCGAGCACGCCCACCAGGGCGCGATGCTGGCGGGGCGCATCCACCGCGAGCTGCACGGGATACGCGAGGAAGACGGCCAGATAGGGCAGCACGTCCGTGAAGAAGCGCGGCCCCACGGAGTGCCCCGCCCACCAGACGGGGAACGCGGAGATGGCCACCCAGTGCAGGAGCACGATGACGGCGAAGGCCTTCTCGGGGGGCGTCAACTCCCGGCTCTGCCACCGCTGGACGAACCCCACCCCGGCGAGCACCAGGAACGGCGAATAGAGGAGCAGCCCGCGCGAAGGGCTCACCAGGTTCGTGGCCAGCGCCATGAGGAAGCGCGAACCCATCACGTCCAGCGGGTGCGTGTAATACGGCGACAGGATGGAGCCGTAGGTGCGGAGGTTGTACCCGCAGAACGGCAGCGCCACGAGCGCCGCGCCCGCGAAGTACGCGGGCAGCAGCCGGCGGAAGCGCAGGGCGAAGGACGCGGTGACGACGACCACGGAGAGGGAGTGCGTGGGCCGGCACACATACGCGAGCGCCACCGCGAGCCCGGCGAGGAACGCGGTGCGCGGCGTCTGCGCGGGCCTCGCCAGCAGCAGCACGACACAGGCGATGGCGAGCAGCCCGGGGCCGTGCTGCCAGAGGACGCGGCTGGCGGTGGAGTACGCCGTCGTCCCCAGCCCGAAGAGCAGGACGGTGACGAGCGCGGCGCGGGCGGACACGCGCCTGCGCAGCGCGACGAGCAGCACGCCCGCGGCGGCGCACACGTAGAACGAAGCGATGAGGTTCTCGGTGCGGTGGAAGGCGCCCAGGTCCACCTTGCCGGTGCTCCGGAACACCTCCAGCCACGCCAGCGCATCCGCGCCGGGAGTCCCCAGGTGCGCGAGCAGCGGCCGGCCCAACGAGAACAGCCCCTCCGCGGCCGCGAGGAACGGGAGCGCGGCGACCATCACCCCGGGCGGGTACTCGTAATAGGTGTGGCCGCCGTGGACGCCTCGCGCGTACGCGGTCGCCGGGGCGAACGACGGCGCGTACTCGTCCAGGTCGGCGTTGCCCTCGTGGAGGATGCTGGCCGCGGAGGGGATGGACCACAGCGAGTCCGTCTGCATCTGCACCTGGCTCGCGGTGTAGACCGCGAACAACCCCAGACACAGCAGCCAGGCCGCGAGGGACGAAGCCGCGAAGTCGCGGCGGGACGGGGAGGACGCCGGGAGCACGGAGCCGCTTCTAGCGAATCTCCGCGCCCTGCGCGCGGTCCGCGTCACGCGGGGGAAAATCAGCGAGGATGGCGCGCATGAAAATCTGGGTCGATGCCGATGCGTGTCCCGGGCCCGTGCGGGACATCCTGCTGCGCGCCGTGCAGCGCGTGAAGGTGCCCATCGTCTTCGTGGCGAACAAGCCGCTGGCGCTGCCGCGCCTGGCGTACGTGTCCACCGTGCAGGTGGGCGCGGGGCTGGACGTGGCGGACCGGCACATCGCCACGTCCGCGGAGGCCGGGGACCTGGCCGTCACGCAGGACATCCCGCTGGCCGCGCTGCTCGTCCCCAAGGGCGTCGTGGTGATGGATCCCCGCGGGGAGCTCTTCACGCCGGAGACCATCGACGAGCGGCTGTCGATGCGGAACTTCATGCAGGAGCTGCGCGACAGCGGCGTGAACACGGGCGGCCCCGGCGGCTTCTCACCGCAGGACCGCCAGCAGTTCGCGGCCACGCTGGACCGCGAGCTGACCCGGCTGGTGAAGCAGCAGGGCTGAGGCGTCAGCGCCTAATGGCCGGCGCCGCCGCTGCCCTCCGCGGGAGGCGTGCCGGTGGACGGCGCCACGGGGCTCGTGCCGATGCCCTTGTTGCGGTTCCAGGCCTCCGGGATGATGTCCAACCGCGCGCCGGGGTTCTGCGACGGCACGGCTTCCGGAGCCAGATTGTCCACGTCGCGCAGGTCGATGCTGCCCGAGCCGCCCGTGCCCACCTCGTTGATGTCCACGCATTGGAAGTCCTCCGGCTTCGAGGACCATGGGCTGCCCGTGCCTCCGGTGGCCTCCGCGTTGGCCTGGGCCTCGGCGCCCACGTCTCCGTAGAAGTTCATTCCATGCTCGCGCAGCATCTCCTGCGTGCGAGGCGACTCCTCCGCGTCCCAGGACATCTCGTCGCTGGCGAATGCCTCGGACGGGGACTCCTGTGGAACGGACGCGGTCTGCGTGGCACAGCCGCCCAGCAGGAGCGCGGTCATCGAGGCCATGAGCGGAAGCTTCATCAGGATGTCCTCCAGAAGTGTCGTCCGCCTCTCAAGTTGGAGGCACTCGCGGCGGGGGCAAGCGACGGGGAGCCAGCCGGGCCAGCGGCCCCGTTCCAGGCCGGGGCCTCTCTCAATGCTCCACGGGCGCATCGCCTCCGTGCAGGCAGGCCAGCGCCGCCACGGTGAGGGACTCGCAGCCGCTGCGCAGCGAGCCCTCGCGGTCCGGCGCGTAGCGGCTGGAGTGCGGCCCGGGGACGTGCGCCACCTTCTCCAGCGGCGTCGAGCCCGGCGCCTCCTCCCAGGCCTTTCGCGGCGTGATGCCCGCGTACCAGTACGCGGTGGGCACCGGGTGCTCCGGCCCCTGGGCGAAGAAGGGGAAGTCCTCGCTCGCGGTGGCGAGCACGCCCGGCACCAGCGCGGCGTGACCGAACCATTCCGCGTGCGCGTCCCGGACGCGGCGGAGGAGCTCCGGGTCGTTGCGGTTCACCGGCCCTCGGTTCAGGACCTCCACCTGGGGAGGCTCCGGCGCGCCCGCCGCCGCGGCCTCGCCCTTCGCGATGCGTTCGATGGCGGCGAGCACCCGGGCCTGCACCGCGTCGTCCTCCGTGCGCACCGTCAGCTCCAGCAGGGCCTCCTCCGGAATCACGTTGGCGCGCGAGCCCGCCTGGAAGTGGCCCACCGTCACCACCGCGGCCTCCAGCGGTGACAGCTCGCGCGACACGATGGTCTGCAGGCGCAGCACCACGCTGGCCCCCAGCACCACGGGGTCCACGGACAGCTCCGGCTGCGCTCCATGCGCGCCCCGGCCGAAGAGTCGGATCCGCACGTGCGCGGAGCCCATCATCGTCACGCCCTCGCGGTGCATGAAGGTGCCCACCGGCAGCGGCGCCGTGTGCTGGCCCAGCACTGCGTCCGGCGTGCCGAAGCGCGAGTAGAGCCCGGCGTCCAGCATCGCCTTCGCGCCCTGGAGGGTCTCCTCCGCCGGCTGCCCCACCACCATCACCGTGCCGCGCCAAGCGTCGCGCGAGCGCGCCAGCACCGCCGCCGTGCCCACCAGGCACGCCGTATGGACGTCGTGGCCGCACGCGTGCATCACCGGCTCGCCGTCCTCCGTCCGCGCGCGGCTCGCGTACGGCAGCCCCGTCTTCTCCTCCACGGGCAGCGCATCCATGTCCCCACGCAGGAGCACCGTGGGCCCGTCACCGTTGCGCAGCAGGCCCACCACGCCGTGGCCGCCCACGTCCCGGCTCACCTCGTAGCCCTCCGCCTCCAACCGGCGCGCCACCTGGGCGGCCGTGCGCGCTTCCTGACCGGACAGCTCCGGGTGTTCATGCAGGTCCCTGTAGAGGGCGTCCACGTCCGGCAGCACCGCGTCCAGCTGCGCGAGCACGCGCCGGGCGCGGTCCTGGATGCCGGAAGGGGTGGACGGGCCCGCGACGGGCTGGGGGTGGGCGGCGTCGTTCATGGCGGGGTGCTCCCGTCCCGGACGCGAGGAGGAGGTGCGGCGGGCCTCCGGGTACGGCTCAAGGTGGAAGCCGCGCGCAGGGGTTCACAGGGGATGGGCAGGGAGGCAGGCCGGGGCCCGGCTCCGTGCGCTGCCTCCCCCACCCTCGGGGGCGCCGTGGGCCTCCGGGGTACCGCCTGTCCGTTCGTTGTTCGCCCCTCCCCCGGAGACCACCTTCTGGCTGCGCATGAGACACATGGAGGGAGCGGTCATGAGGCGAAGCATCGCGTTGGGGCTCTGCCTGGCAGGACTGACGGGTGGCGCCGCCCGGGCCCAGGACCCACCGACGGACGCGCCCACGCGGATGGGCCGGGTGGATTGGCAGGGCCCGTACTTCCTCCTGGGATTGGGCGTGGAGGGCTACACGGGCAAGCTCGCGCCCAACCTGGATCCGGGGCCGTCGTATGGCGTCGTCGTGGGCTACCGCGCCAATGACTACCTGGGCCTGGAGCTGGGCTACAGCGGCGGTGTGAGCAGCCTGTCCGTCGCGGACAGCTCCAACTTCTTCGCCACGCCGGACATCGTGCGAAACGGAGGGCAGGCGGAGCTCACGATTGGCTTCACCCCCACCCGGCTGCAGCCCTACGTGCACGGAGGCATTGGCGTCGAGCGCTACTCGGTGCGCGAGGGCAACTTCTTCCGGTTCTTCGACGACACCGGGGGCTACGCGCCCGTGGGAGCGGGCGTGCGATTCAAGCTCAACCCCCAGCTCACGGCCGAGGTGCGCGGCACCTACAGCTTCCTCTTCGGCCAGGACTTCTCGCCCACGCAGGACCTTGGCGCGGGGGACGGCCGCTACTCGGGCGTCCTGATGATTGGCGGCAGCTATTGAGGTGCGCATGTCCGTCACGCTGATCGACCTGCTCGACGAGCGGAGCCGCCGTCCTCCGGATCCACGCCTCTACACCTTCCTGGAGGACGACGCGGAGGTGACGCTCACGCGGGGTGCGCTGGCATCGAGCGCACACCGCATCGCCGCGGCGCTCCAGTCGCTCGCGGCCGGGGGCGAGCGCGCGGTCCTGCTCTATCCGCCCGGCGCGGACTACCTCCGAGGCTTCTTCGGCTGCGTGTGCTCGGGGTTGGTGGCGGTGCCGGCATATCCACCGGACCCATCGAGGCTGGAGCGCACCCTGCCCCGCCTGCGTGCGCTCATCGCGGACTCCGGGGCCACGGTGGTGCTCACCACGTCCTTCATCCGGTCCATGGCGGAGCTGCTCTTCACGGACGCGCCGGAGCTGCGAGCGCTGAAGTGGGTGGCGACGGACGCGCTGGAGGAAGGCGACGCGGCGGAGTGGAAGCGGCCGGACGTCACGGCCGACACGCTGGCCTTTCTCCAGTACACGTCCGGCAGCACCGGGACGCCCCGGGGCGTGATGCTCAGCCACGGCAACCTGCTGCACAACCTGGGAGCCATCCGCCGCGCCTTCCAGACGCGCGACGACAGCGTGGGCGTCATCTGGCTGCCGCCGTATCACGACATGGGTCTCATTGGAGGCGTGCTGGTGCCGCTGGCGCAGGGCTTCCACACGGCGCTGATGTCGCCGCTGACGTTCCTCAAGCGGCCCCGCGCGTGGCTGGAGGCGCTCACCCGCTTCGGCGGCACCATCAGCGGCGGGCCCAACTTCGCGTTCGACCTGTGCGTGCGGCGCATCCCGCTCGCGCAACGGGAGGGCCTGGACCTGGGCCGCTGGGAGGTGGCGTTCTGCGGCGCGGAGCCCATCCGCCCGGACACCCTGGAGCGCTTCACGGAGGCGTTCGGCCCGCATGGCTTCCGGCGAGAGGCGTTCTACCCATGCTACGGCCTGGCGGAAGGGACGCTCATCGTCTCCGGTGGAGCGAAGGAGGCAGCCCCCGTCCTCCGAGACGTGGACACCGCCGCGCTGGAGGCAGGCAGCGCGAGGGCGCCCATTGGCGCGGCCCGGACGCTGGTGGGCAGCGGAGCGACGCTGCCGGATCAATCCCTGTGCATCGTGGCGCCGGACACCCGCCGCGAGCTCCCGCCGGACGAGGTGGGCGAGGTCTGGGTGAAGGGGCCGAGCGTGGCGAAGGGCTACTGGAGGCGCGAGGACGAGTCCGCGAGGGTCTTCCAGGCAAGGACCGCGCAGGGAGACGGGCCCTACCTGAGGACCGGGGACCTGGGCTTCCTGGACGACGGAGAGCTGTACGTCACGGGGCGAGAGAAGGACCTGATCATCGTGCGTGGCAGGAACCTGTACCCCCAGGACCTGGAGTCGGTGGTGGAGGAGAGCCACCCCGCGCTCAGGCCCGGATGCGGCGTGGCCTTCGGCGTGGAGGTGGACGGCGAGGAGCACCTCGTCGTGGTGCAGGAGGTGGATGCACGCAAGTGGGACGGCGAAGTGGCGCCAGTGATGGGAGCCATCCGAGGACGTCTGGCGACGGTGCACGAGGTGAGGCCCCGAGCGGTGGTGCTCATCGAGCCCGGGAGCCTGCCCAAGACCTCCAGCGGCAAGGTGCAGCGGCGAGCCACGCGGGAGGCCTTCCTCGCCGGAGCGCTGCGCGAGCTGCACGCCTGGTGCACGACCACGATGAACGGCGCGGACGTGCACACCGAACGTTCAGCGAGGGAGTTCCGGGTCCTGGCAAGTGTGCCGGCGCGCCTGGGAGCGAGGGTAGAGGACCTGGACGCCCAGACGCCCTGACCCAAGGGACCGGATTCGATGGAGCAGCCAGAGCAGGCACCGAGCGTGCCAGGTGTGACCAGGGCACCGTCCGAAGCGTGAAGCCGAGGGCCCCAAGCTCCAGGACCCGGATGCCCACCTCCCGCCCGACCCGGCCCCAAAACCTGTCCGACTGTCGGACAGGTTTCCGCTTCCCGGGCGGCAAGGGGCCCTCCCCTGGCGGCGGTTCTCCAAAACCTGTCCGACTGTCCGACAGGTTTCCGCGGCTCGGGCGGCAAGGAGGCCTCCCCTGGCGGCGGTTCTCCCAACCGGTCCGACTGTCGGACAGGTTTTTTCGGTTCGCCTCCGACGGGGAGCCATCAACGGGTTCTCACCTTCTCATCGCGATGGAGCGCATTCGCTTCCAAGAGCCTGGCGCCTGGTCGCTCGGGCCATGGGCGCATCCGGGCGGGGGCTGCGCCAACGCGTGTCCGGCGCGTCGGGTCCGACGCGTCCCGAATGGGCTGAGCGGCGTGTCACTGGCGGGTCGGGCGCGCCTTGCTAGCATCGGGCGCATCCCCCCGCTGAAAGCTGACTCCGCTGAACGCCACCGAACCGCGCCATCTGGCCGGCCTGGACCTGCTCCGGTGCCTGGCCATCCTCGTCGTCGTCGTCTACCACTACCCCCGTCCCCAAGGGCACGAGGCCTACCAGTCGTTCGCCAACTTCGGGTGGACGGGCGTGGAGCTGTTCTTCGTGCTCAGCGGCTTCCTCATCGGCTCACAGCTGCTGGAGCCGGTGTCGCGCGGTGAGACGCCGTCGCTGCGGCGCTTCTACCTGCGGCGCGCGCTGCGCATCCTTCCGTCCTTCCTGGTCGTGCTGGGCCTCTACCTCTTCGTACCGGCCTGGACGGAGCGGCCCCTGGTGACGCCCGCGTGGCGCTTCCTCACCTTCACCCAGAACTTCGGCCTGCGCATCAATGGCTTCTCCCACGCGTGGTCCCTGTGCGTGGAGGAGCACTTCTATCTGGTGCTGCCGCTCACCGTGCTCGCGCTGCGCGGGCGCCTCCGCGCGCCGTCCCTCATCGCGATCGCGGCGGCCGTGATGGGCGGCGGCATGCTCCTGCGCGGCGGGCTGTGGCAGCACCACTTCTCCGCGCTCGGGCCGGCCGATCCAGGGTGGCGCGACTTCGACATGCTCCTCTACTACCCGACGTACGCGCGGCTCGACGGGCTGATGTGCGGCGTGCTGCTCGCGGCCCTGCGCGTCTTCCGGCCACAGGCCTGGGAGCGCTGGACTCGCGGCGCCCGCGCACGGGCCATGGCCCTCGTGGGACTCGCGTGCCTGGGCGGCGTCCTCTTCATCAACGAGGAGCACTACCGCTACCTCCCCTATGTCCTGCTGGCGTTCCCCCTGGCCGCCCTGGGCTTCTCGGCGCTGTTGCTGTCGCTCGCGGGCCCCGCGGCCTCGCGCGTCTGCGCGCGCATCCCGGGCGTGAAGACCTTCGCGGTCCTGAGCTTCACCGTCTACCTCACGCACAAGGCCGTGCAGCACGGCGTGCGGGAAGCGCTGGCACCACATGGCATGGACGCGTTCCACGTCGTCACGTGGGTGGGCGGCGCCGTGGCGGTGCTGCTCGCCTCGCTCGCGCTGCACCATGGCGTGGAGCGGCCCGCGCTGAAGTGGCGGGAGCGGCTGGAGCGGGGGTTTGCGCCCAGGAAGCCACAGGCGCAGCCCTCCGTTCCCTGAACGGCGGCCCGCGCTTCTGCGCGACAGAAGCCGCGCAAGGGGGCGGGCCTGGGCCCGGGTGTCGCGTGCGCGCTAGACCTCGTGCATGCGCCCCTTCCTGACGGCGACGTGGCGGTACCTGCTGATGCTCAACTACGAGGTGGATCCGGCGGTGCTGCGGCCCCTCGTCCCTCGTGGCACGGAGCTCGACGCGTGGCAGGGCCGCACGTTCGCGAGCATGGTCGGCTTCCGCTTCCTCGACACGCGCGTGCGGGGACTCGCGGTGCCGTTCCACCGGGACTTCGATGAGGTGAACCTGCGCTTCTACGTGCGCCGCCTGGGCCCCGAAGGCTGGCGGCGCGGCGTGGTGTTCGTGCGCGAAATCGTGCCCCGGCTCGCCATCGCCACCGTGGCGCGTGTCCTCTACAACGAGCCCTACGTCGCGCACCCCATGCGCCACGCCGTGAACATGGACGGCGCGGACACCGGCGCGCCCGGCCACGTCGAGTACGCCTGGAAGTCCCACGGCCGCTGGCACCAGCTGTCGGCCCGGACGCTCGGCACGCCGGCCGAGAGCGCCCCCGGCTCCCAGGAGGAGTTCATCACCGAGCACTACTGGGGCTACACCGCCCAGCGCGACGGCGGCTGCGCCGAGTACCGCGTGGAGCATCCCCGCTGGACCGTCTGGCGCGCCCGGGAGACCGCCTTCGACTGCGACGTGGCCCGCTTCTACGGCCCCGCCTTCACGGAGTGCCTCCGGGGCACGCCCCACTCCGCCTTCGTGGCCACCGGCTCGGAAGTGTCCGTCTTTCCTGGAAATGAACTCCCGCCCTTGTCAGCGCCATAGAAATCAATATTCTCAATTCTGAAATTGATTTTCTGAATAACCTACCATGACGACCTCCAAGTCCACCTGGCCCGTGCCCACCCGCTGCCCCGTCTGTGGAGGCGGCACCGTCATCGAACGGGTGCGCTGCGACGGGTGCGCGTCCGCGGTGGAGGGGCGCTTCACGACGGGCTGGGTGCAGCAGCTGTCTCCGGAGCAGCTCGCGTTCGTGCGCGTGTTCATGGCCTGCCGGGGGAAGATCAAGGACGTGGAGCAGGCGCTGGGCCTCTCCTATCCGACGGTGGTGGCGCGGCTGGACGACGTGGTGGAGGCCCTGGGCCAGGCGCCCGGAGCCCCGCCGCCTCCCACGCCTCCCACGCCTCCCGCGCCGCCACCTCCGCCCCGGGAGCGCGGCTCCCCGCGCCGGGCGCAGATTCTCGATGACCTCGCGGCCGGGCTCATCGACGCGGACGAGGCCGCTCAACGTCTCAAGAAGGCACGGGAGTAACCCCATGATGGACCCTGAAGCCACGCCGTCCTCCGACGCCTCGTCTTCCTCGCGAGAAGGGACTCAGCGCCACGCGATTCCGTGGGGACAGCACGCGGAGCTGGTGCTGCACGCGCCCGCCGCCACGCTCGTCGTGTCGCCGCTGCCGGAGGGAGAGAAGCCCTACCTGGTGACGCACGGCCGGGTGGAGACGCGCATCCAGGAGCACGGCCGGGTGACGAAGGTGGAGCTGATGCCGCGCGAGGCCGGCTTCCTGTCCCTGTTCTGGCGCCACGGTGGACAGGCGGAGCTGTTCGTTCCACCGGACGTGCGCGCGAAGCTCCTGCTGGACGCGGGCGCGGTGCGCATCTCCGGCCTGAAGGACTGCGAGCTGGAGCTGAACACCGACGCGGGCACGGCGAGCCTGCGCGACGTGCACGGCAAGCTGACCCTGCGCACGGGCGCGGGCCGCATCATCGGCGAGCGCGTGGGCGGCACCCTCCACGTCCACGCCGCCGCGGGCGCGGTGAAGCTGGACGTGGACGCGCTGGACGTGGGCGAGCACCGCATCGGGACGCAGGTGGGCGCGGTGGAGCTGCGCCTGGTGCCCGGGCTGGACGTGAACATCTCCGCCCATACGTCGCTGGGCTCGGCGCAGACGCGCTACCCGTCCAACCCCCAGGCCGCCACGACCCTCCTGTTGGAGACGGAGCTGGGCTCGGTGCGCATCCGCGAGTCGGGCCGTTCGCGCGGCGAGGACGCGGAGGGCTGGGAGGAGGAGTCACTGCGCTGGCAGCGTCAGGCGGAGCGCTGGCAGCGCCGCGCCGAGCGCCACGCGAACCAGTGGGCCCACGCCTGGGCGAACTCCTGGGGCGCGCCGCCCTGGGCAGGCCAGGGCTCCCGGCACCACCGGCCGCAGCCGCCCGTGCCGCCCCCGCCTCCGCAGCAGGCCCGGGGCATCCCCGACGAGGAGATGCGCCGAGTACTGGACCTGGTGGAGGCCGGCAAGCTCAGCGCGGAGGACGCCCACAAGCTGCTCAAGGCGATGCAGCGCTGAGGCTCAGGCGCCCTGCGTGAGGAAGCGGAAGGGGCGCAGGCAGTCCTCCCGGGTGCACCGGAAGAGGTAGCCCCGGCCGTTGTCTCCGAAGTCCAGGCCGAACGGCATCGCGGCCAGCTGCGCGACGAAGCGCATGGGCGCGTCACAGCACTCCGGCATGGCTTCTCCGTTGAGCCACACGGGCACGCCGCCCACCTTGCTCTCCGGCGCCTCCTCCTTGGCGCGGTCGAGCGCGGCGAACTGCTCCTCGGTGGCCTCGTTGACGTCCACCGACAGGGCCTCGGTGTCCTCGGTGGCGGGCTCGAAGCCGAGCGTCCATTCCGCGTACGGCTTCACCGGCCCCGGCGGCGCGCTCACGGACGGCGCGCCCGCCTTCACCGGCACGGCCGCGTTGGCGCCCTCCTCCGGGTCCCAGCGGAAGCAGACGGTGTCGGGGTTCTCGCACTGGAAGACGTGGACCGACGCGTACGGCGCCAGGTCCAGCCGTCCTTCGACGTGCGGCAGCTGGAAGAGGAAGCGCTGGGGCCCGCCGCACATCGCGCAGGCGGGCCACTCCAGGGGGCCCGGCGCCTCGGGCGTGCCCCCCACCTTCATCAGGGGGACACCGGTGCGGCCAGGGACGAGCGCCCACAAGGGCGCGAGCGGACGGGACATGCCCCGGACTCTAGAAGTCCGCGATGCGGTCGGCCAGTGACGCGTCGTCCACGAAGGGGTTGCGGTTCTGCTGGTAGGTCTCGATGGCGTCGTTGCGCGCCACCTCCGCCGCGTCCACCTTGTCCAGCTTGTTCCACTCCTTGAGCACCGCCTCGTCTTGCGGCGGGATGGCCTTGTTGTAGACGGTGGAGAAGTAGAACAGCGCGCGCGCCACGTTGCCCTTGTGCGCGTCCGGCGGCTCGAAGACGGTGCGGCCCTGCGCGTCGGTGCCGAACTTGGCGCCGTTCTCCTCCCACTTCACCTTCGTCACCGTGCCGAAGGGGTAGTTGCCCCGGATGGAGTTGGCCTTGCTGTCCGTGGGGAACAGGTGGTGCAGGTCCGCCTTCGCCGCGCCCGTGGCGCCCTTGGACTGGGGCCAGGTGTGCTCGGTGTTCATCACGTTGCTGCTGGGGATCTTGTTCGTCTTCAGTTCCTTGCCCGTGTAGACGCACGTCACGATGCCGTCGTGGTTGTCCAGGGTGGTGAAGATGATCTTCCGCGCCTGGTCGTAGCCCAGGTTCTTGTGCTTGCTGACCGCGTCGTGCAGCGCGTTGATCAGCGCCTGGTCCTTCAGGCCGTCGTAGCGCGGATCCGACTTGGGCGGCACGTCCTCCACCGGCACCTGCGGCGCGGGCACCGGCGTCGTGGGCGTCGTCGGGGCCTTCTTCGCAGAAGGGCCGGCCTCGAACGTGGAGACCGACGAGAACGCCTTCGGGGTGACACGGGCCGTGTTGGCCGGGGCCGACGCGGAGTTCGTCGAGGGGCGGGTCGCGGAGAGCGGGCGGGACGGGATGATCATGACGGCCCTCAGGATTCGAGGTGGGGGGATGACGCATTGTCGTCCGGACACGGGCCCGGTTGCGTGACGCGCCGCATTTTCCCTCCGAGCCGGTTGGTTTCTCCCGCCCGACCCGGGACATCCCGGAAAATGCCCCACCGCCGGGCTCCGGAGCCGGGGAAAAGCGGGGCTCATCGGCGGCACCAGGACGACCCGGGGGCCCGGTTCCGGGAGCCGGGCGGCCCGGACGGGGTGCGCGCTATGCCTCCGGGTGCCGCACCACATGAGGGGGCTTCGTCCATGAAGGTCGTGATTCCGGGTGGCACGGGACAGGTGGGCGCCTTGCTGGCGCGGGCGTTCACCGCGCGGGGGGATGACGTCGTCCTCATCAGCCGGGGAGGCCAGGGCGAGGCGCGCACGGTGTCCTGGGACGGGCGCACCCTGGGTGACTGGGCGAAGGAGGTGGATGGCGCCGACGCGGTCATCAACCTGGCGGGGCGCAGCGTGAACTGCCGCTACACGGAGGAGAACCTGCGCCAGATGATGGACTCGCGGGTGGACTCCACGCGGGTGGTGGGCCAGGCCATCCAGCAGGCCGCGAAGCCGCCGCGCGTGTGGCTGCAGATGAGCACCGCGACGCTGTACGCGCACCGGATGGACGCGCCCAACGACGAGGCCACCGGGCTCATTGGCGGGAACGAGCCGGGGGTGCCCGCGTACTGGAAGCGCAGCATCGACATCGCGCAGGCCTGGGAGCGCACGCTGGCGGAGGCCGACACGCCCCGCACGCGCAAGGTGGCGCTGCGCAGCGCGATGGTGATGAGCCCGGACAAGGAGGGCATCTTCGACGTGCTCCTGGGCCTGACGCGCCGGGGACTGGGAGGCCCCGCGGGCAGCGGGCGGCAGTACGTGTCGTGGATCCACGACCGGGACTTCGTGCGCGCGGTGCAGCTGCTGCTGGAGCGCGACGACCTGGACGGGCCGGTGAACCTGGCCGCGCCGAACCCGCTGCCCCAGCGGGAGCTGATGGCGAAGCTGCGCGAGGCGGCGCACGTGAGCGTGGGGCTGCCGGCGGCGAAGTGGATGCTGGAGGTGGGCGCGTTCTTCATGCGCACGGACACGGAGCTGTTGCTCAAGAGCCGCCGCGTGGTGCCCGGGCGGCTGCTGGACGCGGGCTTCACCTTCGAGTACCCCGACTGGGGGACCGCCGTGACGAACCTCGTCGAGCGCTGGCGCGTGGGGAGCGGCCCCGTCCGGAGCTGACCGTGTCCACGAAGCAGTACCGCGTCCGCTGGGGTCGCATCGCCGTGTGGGGGCTCGCGCTGGGCGCGCTGGGCATGGGCGGGTTCACGGCGGCGCGAGGTCTGCGCACGGCCCAGGCGCTGGTGCACCCGGCGCGCATCCCGGTGACGCCGCCCCCCAACCCGGACGCGCTGCCAGACCTGGAGGACGTGTCCTTCGAGGCCGCGGGGCGGAAGCTTCAAGGGTGGTACGTGCCGTCCCGCGACGGGACGGCGGTGGTGCTGGTGCACGGCTTCGCGGACAACCGCACGCGTGTGCTCTTCGAAGCGAAGGTGCTGTCGGAGGCGGGGCACGGCGTGCTGCTCTTCGACCTGCACGGCCAGGGCGAAAGCGAAGGCGACGCGGTGGGCTGGGGCGACAGTGAGCGCGAGGACGTGCGCGCGGCCCTGGCCTTCGTGCGGGCCCGGCCGGACGTCACCCCGGGACGCGTGGGCCTGTTCGGGTTCTCCATGGGCGGGACGACGGCCCTGCTGGTGGCGCAGGAGGACGCGCGGGTGAAGGCGGTGGCGGCGGCGGGGGCGTTCCCGGACCTGGCGGGGGACATGGGCTCGCACTACGGCCTGAGCACCTGGGCGGTGCTGTGGGGCCTGCGCCGGTCCGGCATCGACGTGGACGCGGTGAGGCCCGTGGACGGCATGTGCCGGCTGGAGGGCCGGCCGCTGCTGCTCATCAACGGCGGCAGCGACCCGGACGGCCCCCAGAAGCTGGACGGCCGCCTCTACCGCGCCGCCTGCGAGCCCCGCGAGCAATGGGTGGTGCCGGAGGCGGCCCACGGCGAGTACGCGCAGAAGGCCCCCGAGGACTACGCGCGCCGCCTGCGCGACTTCTTCGCCCGCGCGCTCTGAGCACTGTCCCCGGGTGACGAGCTCCCACCGGCCGCCTCACTCCCGGCGGCCCTTGGCGACGAACTCCCCGCGGCTGTGGATGCCGGTCTTCTCGAACAGCGACTTGATGTGGACCTTCACCGTCTCCACGGAGCACCCGAGCCGGGAGGAGATCTCCTTGTTCGCCAGGCCCTCGTGAAGACAGTCCGCCACGCGTGACTCCTGGGCGGTGAGCTTCTCCTTCCAGTCCGGGCGCAGCCAGTGGACCCGCTCGTGCATCCGCACCTGCCACAGGTTGCGGCCCCCCCAGCTGACGGCGGAGGGACCGAACGTCACGTCCAGCCGGTCCGCGCCGCGCTCCAGCGTGAGCGACTCCAGCCGCGGATCCACCGCGACATCGAAGCGGGACAGCGCCCTCACCCGCTCCGCCCAGGCGCGGGGAACGCCGTCGCTGAGCTCATGCGACGGAAACCACCGCTCCAGCAGCGGGATGGCCGGCCCCGTGTCCACCACCTTCCGCCCCAGGCTGTTGAGCACCAGCACGGGGCTCGCGCCCATCGCGATGGCCTTCAGCAGGTCCCGCTCGAAGCGCACGGCGTAGAGCTCCTGGAGCCGCGCCACCGCCCGGGAGATGTACGGGATGATCTGCTGGAGGAACCACTGCGCCCGGAGCGTGAAGGGCCGGGTGGACTCCCGGTACATCGCGATGCCGCCCTTCAGGTCCTGCTCCGTGAAGAGGAGCGACGCCAGCACGCGCTTGAGCTTCAGCCCCGCGCCCTGGCTGCGCCGGAAGGTCTCCGTCTCCACCAGCGCCTGCCCCCGCAGCATCTGCTCGTCGCTGAGCACCAGGTTGGGCCGCGCCACCGTGGCGCGGAAGACGAAATCCTCCTGCACCCACTCCGCGTAATCCTTGAGGAGGGGGTGGACGGTGTCCGTCCTCCACTGCAACCCCGCCGTCCCATCCGGGTTCGCGCAGCCCACCGCCAGGTGGTCCGCCTCGCAGAGCGAGAGGAGCGCCCGGGAGAGGGCTTCATAGACGTCCTCCAGCGTCCGGGCGTTGCCCAGCGCTTCCTTCAGCTCCGCGACCAACGCCTGCTCACGCGACAGGAACTTCCGTGCCTTGCCCATGGGTACGACCCCCGTTTGCAATACCCATCAAGTATTACGAGGGCGGAAACAGGGCCCATCCCACCAAAGAGGTATGGCGGGCCTGCCGGGCGTAGCCGCCTGCTACGCGCGGCGGCCCTGCGCGAGGAACTGAGTGCGGCTGGAGGTCCCCGTCTTCCGGTAGATGGACTGCAACTGCTTCTTCACCGTCCCCTCCGTACTCCCAAGCGGGAGCGCGATGTCCCGGTTCGAATCGCCCCGGTGGACGCCGTCCGCCACCTTGATCTCCGTGGGCGTCAGCAATCGCAGCCAGTCCTCCCGCAGCCAGTGCGGACGCTCGAGGATGCGGACCTGCCACAGCGGATTGCCCGCCCAGTGGATGGTGGAGAGGGAGAACGTCACCTGCAATTGCTCACCGTCCCGCTCCCGGTCATCGCGGAGCAGGGCCGGAGGATGCATCCCCTTCACGCGCGACAACGCCTCCACCCGCTTCACCCACGCATGGGGAATCCCCCGCGGCGTCAGGTCCGAGCGCGCGAACCACTTCTCCAACAGCCGCGTGGCCGCGTTGGTCCGGACCATCTCCCGGCCCCAGGGCGTCAGCACCAGCAGGGCCCCGGACTCGACAGCGCCGGACTTGAGCAGATCCAGCTCCAATCCCTGCGCATGGATCCTCTGGACGTGACTGACCGCGCGATGGATGGCGGGCACGAGCAACTGCAACAATCGCTGGCTGCGCGCCGGGAAGGGCCGCGAGCGCTCGCTGTACACCGCGAGCCCGCCCTTGAGGCCCTGCTGCTCTTCCATGAGCAGCGTCGCCATCACCTGCCGCAGGTCCAGCCCCGCCTCCACGCTGCGATGACGGGTCGGCTGGGTGTCCAGCTTCTGTCCCCGCAGCATCTCCTGCGTGCTCAACACGCGGTTGGGCTGGGCAATCGTGGCCTGGAAGACGAAGTCCTGCGTCACCCATTCGGAGTAATGCTTGAGCAGGGGCATCGTCGTGCGGCTCGTCCACTGGAGCCCCACGGAGCCATCCAGGTTGGCGCACCCCAGCGCGAAGTGGTCCGCCTGACACAGCTGGAGCACGCGCGGCTCCAGCACGTCATGGATGTCCTGGTAGCTGCCAAGGCCCACCAGGTTCGTCAGCAGCTCATTCTGGATCGACTCTTCGCGTGACGTGAATCGCAAGGCCCTACCCATGCGGAATGCCTCCCCCGGCAATGCCATACGTCTGAAGCATGACACGGACAGGCTCCGGGGCTGGAAGCCCCTCCCC